>NZ_JBFUFC010000094.1:0-14345 GCF_056403635.1 Microbacterium sp. P2_F9
CGTCAATCTTGGTCATCGTAGAAAACCCAATACCTCGAGGTCCAGAACATCAGGACGGTCAGGATGCCGATGATCACGAGCAGCAGCCAGGCCATCGCGGAGGCGTAGCCCATGTTGTAGTTCGTGAAGCCCTGCTGATACAGGTACAGCGTGTAGAAGAGCGTGGAGTCGACGGGACCGCCGGTTCCTCCCGAGACGATGTACGCCTGGGTGAAGGACTGGAAGGTCCCGATCAGCTGAAGCACGGCGTTGAAGAAGATGATCGGGGTGAGCAGCGGGATCGTGATCCGGAAGAGCTGCTGGCGCCGGCTGGCGCCGTCGACGGCGGCCGCCTCGTAGTACATCGTCGGGATCTGCCGGAGGCCCGCCAGGAAGATCACCATCGGCGAGCCGAAGGTCCACACGTTCAGGATCATCAGCGTCCCGAGCGCGGTGTCGGGGTTGGAGATCCAGCCCTGCCCCTGGATGCCGAACACGTGGAGCACTTGGTTGACGAGCCCGTCGATGCCGAAGATCTGGCGCCAGAGGATCGCGATCGCGACGCTCGCTCCGAGGAGCGAAGGCAGGTAGAACGCCGATCGATAGAACGCCAGCCCCCGCAGCCCTCGGTCGAGGATGACCGCGAGGAACAGCGCGACGGCGAGCTGCACCGGCAGGGAGACGAACACGTAGGTGAAGGTCACCTGCAGCGCGGAGTGGAGACGGTCGTCCTCCCACATCCGGATGTAGTTCTGCAGGCCGATCCATTTCGGCGGGCTCAGCAGGTTGTAGCGGGTGAAGGAGAGTCCGAACGAAGCGACCATCGGGCCGATCGTGATGAGTACGAGTCCCACGAACCAGGGAGCGAGGAACAGGTACGCCGCCTTGTTCTGCTTCTTGCCCGTCTCCTTGGCGGTCTTGAGCTTTCCGAGCTCGCTGACCGCACTCATGCGGCTGCTCCGTGCCCGCGGTGCGGGGACTGGGTTCTCGTGCGGTGCGTCGTCGTCACCGTGGACCCTCCGTCATCATTGTCGTCGAGAATGCGCATTCTGGAATGYGCTTTCTTTTCTAACAGGATGGATGTCTAACCGCAACACCTTGYCGGAAAATCAATAGAGATCCGTGACCAAACCGTGAGAAAGGGCATTCACGAGACCGTCATGCTAGAGCGCGGATAGGTGGTGCAGCGCCTAATTTCGCGCGCGCTTCAGCGCCTCCCCGAGCCTGCGGGGCCCGGCGTCGAGCTCACGCCCGCGAGGGGGTGATGTCCACCTTGTGGCCGTCGGCATCCGCAAGGGTCCACCACTTCGGAGCATGGCTGTCATCAGCCATCACCCCTCCGGCCGCGAGCGCCGCCGCCACGCGCTCCTCACCGGTTCCGGCCGCCACGACGATGTCGATGTGCATCCGGCCGCGGAGCGGCTTGTCGACCGGCTGCATCCAGATGAGAGGCCCCCGGCCGACGGGGTCCACGAGTTCGCGGTCGCTGATCGCGCGGTAACCGGTCACCGCCTGCCAGAAGGGAAAGACCTGACTCGCATCCGGCGTCGCGACGGCGATCATGAGCCGCTGCGGCCGAGTCGGGTCGACCTCGATGCCGAGCTCGTTCGCGGCCTGCGAGATCTGCCGCGCGAGCGCGACATCCTTCATCGTCAGGCCACCGGCGGAGTGGGTGAACAGGGTGACCCGCGCCGCCGAAAACCGCACTTCGACGTCGGGATGGTGGTTCGCGGCCTCAGCAAGCTCGGCGATGGCGGTGAACAGCCGAGCGCCGGTCGCGAAGTCGCCGGTGGCGAAGGTGGCGGATGCCCCGTCCACCCCGGCGCGCCAGTCCTCGACGCCCGGCTCGGAACGGAACTCCCTCGACGTGATCGTGTCCATGCCTTCGACCCTGGCCACCTCCTCCCGTCGACGCAAGGGCTGTAGGCGTGGCACCCCGCGCACGTCCCGGGCCCGGCGTAGGGTCGAGAGCGTGACCGCCGTACTCGCCGAATCCGCCGAATTCGCGGCGCGGGCACCCGGGCTCGCCGCGAGGGTCGTCGCCGACTCTCGAGATCGCGTGGCGTGGGTGCGTGCGCGCTCGCGCGGGATCACGGCGACGGATGTCGCGGCTCTCACCTCCGACCGCGTCATCGGCCGCGCCGCCGATGCGAAGCTCCAGGGCTCCGGCTTCTCGGGCAACGCCTACACGGCGCACGGGCGCGTGCGCGAGCCCGAGATCGCCCGGTGGGTCGCGGCGACCCACGGCATCCTTCCCTCGTCGGCCCTCTTCCACGCCGTCGTCGAGAAGCGGCACCTCGCCACTCCCGACGGCATCGCGGTCGATCACGACGGTCGCGTCACCCTCGCCGAGATCAAGACGACCAACAAGTCGTGGCGCAGCATCCCGCGTTCGTATCTGCGGCAGGTGTGGTGGCAGCAGCACGTGCTCGGCGCCGAGCGCACGCTGATCGCGTGGGAGCAGCACGACGAGTTCGTCCCGGTCGGCGACGAGCCGCTCTGCCAGTGGGTCGACCGCGACGATGCCGAGATCGCGAAACTCGTCCGGCTCGCCACCGCCCTCATCGACGAGCTGCACCGCCGCCACCTGCAGGGCCGCACCGATTCGCCGGAGCGGATGCCGAAGCCCGAGGTTCCGCGGCAGCCCTTCCGTGCCCTCGCCCTGGCCGACTGACCGCTCAGCTCGGTCATTCCTGCGACCAGACGGGGCCATGGCGACAGCGCGGCGACCCGCCGCAGCTCCGCGTCGAAGCGCTTAGTTGACACGAATCAACGATCGGCATATAGTTGACCTTCATCAACTGTTGACCTATGTCAATCATTCGCGCCATCGTCGTCGCATCCGTCTCCCGATCACGAAGGATTCGCTTTGTCCACTGCAACCGCAGCCGTGCCCGTCCAGGCACCCACCGAGACCACGAGGTCGCACCGCGAGGTCCTCCTGGCCCTCTCCGGCCTCCTCCTCGGCATGTTCGTCTCGATGCTCGCATCGACCGTCGTCTCCACCTCTCTCCCCGTCATCATCCACGACCTCGGCGGCGACCAGACCGCCTTCACCTGGGTCATCACCGCGACTCTGCTGACCACGGCGATCTCCACCCCCGTGTGGGGCAAGCTCGCCGACCGGTTCAACCGCAAACTGCTCATCCAGATCGCGATCGCCATCTTCGTGCTCGCGACCGCCGCTGCCGGCTTCTCGCAGGACACCACCACGCTCATCGCGTTCCGTGCGGTGCAGGGCATCGGCGCCGGCGGTCTCGCCGCGCTCAGCCAGGTCATCATGGCCGACATCATCAGCCCGCGCGAGCGTGGCCGGTACATGGGCCTCTTCGGCGGCGTCATGGCCCTCGCGACCATCGGCGGCCCGCTGCTCGGCGGCGTGATCACCGACACCATCGGATGGCGCTGGAACTTCTTCGTCGCGCTCCCCTTCGCGATCGCCGCGCTCATCATCCTGCAGCGCACGCTGCACCTGCCCAAGCACCCCAGGCAGAAGGCTCGCATCGACTACCTCGGCATCGTGCTGCTGGCCACCTCCGTCTCGCTGCTGCTCATCTGGGTCAGCATCGCCGGCGACTCGTTCGACTGGTGGAGCACCGAGACGGTCCTCATGGTCGGCGGCGCCATCCTGGCCGCGCTCCTCTTCGTGATCGTCGAGCTGCGCGCACAGGACCCGCTGGTTCCGATGTCGCTGTTCCGCAACCGCACCTTCACGCTCGCCGTGATCGCGTCGATCGCCACGGGCATCGCGATGTTCGGCGCATCCGTCTTCCTCGGTCAGTACATGCAGCTCGCCCGTGGCGCCACGCCCACCCAGGCCGGCCTCATGACGATCCCGATGATCGCGGGTCTGCTGCTGTCGTCGATCGGTGTGGGCGCGCTCATCACGCGTTTCGGTCGCTGGAAGCCGTACCTCATCATCGGCTCGGTCTTCCTGATCGCGGGCTCGTACCTGCTGTCGACCATTCACTACGACACCAACTTCGTGCTCGTCTCGGCCTACATGTTCATCCTCGGCGCGGGCGTCGGCATGACCATGCAGAACCTCGTGCTGATCGTGCAGAACACCTCGAAGCCGACCGAGATCGGCGTCGCGAGCTCGGGCGTCACGTTCTTCCGCAGCCTCGGCGGCACCATCGGCGTCTCGGTCATGGGCGCTGCGCTCGCCACGAAGGTCACCGAACTCCTCGGCGACGCCAAGGACGACATCATGGCCGCGATCATCAGCCTGGGCGCCAAGGGCGCCGAGGTCGCCGAGACCATGCAGTCGGGCGCCATCCCGAAGGTGTCGGACATGCCCGAAGTGCTGCGCGTGATCTTCGAGGACATCTACGCACAGGCCATCTCGCACTCGTTCCTGATCGCTGTGCCGTTCGCGGTCGTCAGCCTCATCGCGGTCATCTTCCTGCCGAACATCCCCCTCAACCGGATGACGACGAAGGAGCGCATCGAGGCGACCGAGGCCGACCTGGCGACGGTCTCCGTCGCCGAGGGAATGCAGACCCTCGCCCACGTCGAGGCCGACGCACCGGCCGAGGCCGACAGCGACGCCGAGACGGCGGAGCGTACGGATGCCTCGGCCGAGGCACCCACCGGCCGATAATGTCATCCACGATGACTGATTCGCATGACCTCGAGGCCCGCACCGCTGCGGTGCGGGCCCTCGAGGGCGAGTTCAGTGAGCTGCTCAACCAGTTCCGCCAGATCGTGGCGGAGAACGCACACCGTCTCAGCCCCGGCCTGCTGCCGGGCGCATACAAGGTCTTCACGACCATCGCGCGTCGGGAGCGGGTGACGGTCTCCGCCCTCGCCGAATCGCTGCTGATGGACAAAGGCCAGCTCAGCCGGACCGTGCGCGAGCTCGAGCACCTCGGACTGGTGCAGCGGACCGCCGATCCCGCGGACGGCCGCTCGAGCCTGCTTTCCCCCACCGCCGAGGGGCTCGAGCGCCTCGCCGATGCGCGGCGACCCTACGAGAGCTCGCTCGTGACCAGGCTCGCGGACTGGCCGATCGACGAGATCGAGCACTTCACGCGACTGCTCGGCGCACTGAGTTCGGGCACCACGCCCTGACCTCGGGTCTGCGGCATCCTCCGCCTGCGCGCACTCTTCCCCCTCGGATCTCACATCCGCTCTCGGCATCCGCATGGCCAGGATTAGCCGCCCGGTAGCACCCGCGTAACACCGTCGAGACATTGGCGGAGTTGACTGGGTCGCATCCAAGGCAACCAGTGCTGCCAACGCCGACACGCACGGGGAAGGAGCGACCGATGCGATTCCGGCCGCTGCGACCGACATCCGCTCCGCACGGGGAGCTCGCTCCCGTGCCCGACCCGCCAGAGCTGATGCGTGCGGTCGTCATCGATGCCACCGGCACTGCCGACGTGCTGCACGAGGTCAAGATCCCGGTGCCCCGGCCTGTGCTCAGCGAGCTGCTCGTGCGCGTGGTGGCGGCAGGGGTGAACCCGATCGACGCGAAGACCAGAGCCGGTGCCGGCGTCTCCGCGTCAATCGAGCACTACCCCGCGACGCTCGGCTACGACTTCAGCGGCATCGTCGTGCATGCGCCTTACGAGGCGCACCCCTTCCCACCCGGCACCCCGGTATTCGGGATGCTCCCCTTCCCTCGCTCGGGCGGAAGCTACGCCGAGTACGCGGTCGCACCGACGCTCTCGGTCGCGCGCAAGCCGTCGTCGCTGTCGCATGTCGAAGCCGCCGGGGTTCCGCTCGCGGCGCTGACCGCGTGGGGCCTGGTCGTGGAGACCGCGCACGCGCATGAAGGGCAGCGGATGCTGATCCACGCCGGCGGTGGCGGCGTGGGGCACTTCGCCGTGCAGTTCGCTTCCTATTTCGGCGCGCACGTGACGGTCACCGGCTCGGCGCGCAATGCGGCGTGGCTGCGTGAACTCGGCGCGTCCGTCGTCATCGACCACACGACCACGCGCTTCGAGGAGGTCGTGGCGGCGGTCGACGTCGTCATCGACCTCGTCGGCAACGCGGATGCCGAGACCGGCCGTCGCTCGCTGGGCGTGCTGCGACCCGGCGGACTGTACATCCTCGTACCCACCGGCTCGTTTCCGGGGTTCGTCGACGAAGCGGCCGCTGCCGGCGCGCGCGCCACCGGCTACAAGGTCGTTCCGGACGGCAGCGCACTGGCCACGGTGGCCCGGCTCCTCGACTCCGGGGCCGTGCAGGTCTACATCGATCGGGTGTTCGACCTCGCCGATGCGGGGGCCGCGCACACGGCGGTCGAGGAGGGGCACACCCGCGGCAAGATCGTGCTGCGCGTCAGCGACGACTGATCGAGCGGCTACGCCGACCCGGGTGCGAGCACTCGTCGCCCCTCGTCGATGATCTCCGCCGCGATCGCCTCGAGCAGGGCCGAGCGCAGGTTCCACTGCTGCCAGTACAGCGGTACATCGATCGGCGGGCCGCCCAGCCCCACGAGCGCACCCGTATTGAGCGCTTCGGCCGACTGAAACCCCGGCAGCAGACCCCAGCCGAGACCGAGCTTGATCGCCGTGGCGAAATCGCCTGATGCCGGCACGTAGTGCCGCGGCGGCGCGGCCGGATCGACCTCGCGGGCCCGCAGCCATTGGGTCTGGAGGTCGTCGCGGCGGTCGAAGTCCACGAGCGGCGCGGCACCGAGCGCCTCGGGCGATGGACCATCCGGCATCCATCGCTCGATGAAAGCCGGCGTCGCAACCGCTTCGTACCGCATGGCTCCGAGCGGACTCACCCGGCATCCGGCGACCGGGGTCGCTCGCGAGGTCACCGCGCCCATCACTGTGCCCGCCTCGAGGAGGCCGGCGGTGAAGTCCTGGTCATCGCGGTGCAGTTCGAAGACGACCGGATGCCGCTGCCCGAGGCGGACGAGCGGCGGCAGGAACCAGGTGGACAGCGAGTCGGCGTTGACGGCCAGGGGCACCGACATGGTGCCGCCGTCGGTGTCGCCGGCGTCCGAGCCGAGCTCAGCGACGATGTCATGCTCGAGCAGCGCGACCTGACGGGCGAGCCGGACGACCGCTGCCCCGGCTTCGGTCGGCCGTACCGGCTTGGAGCGGACCAGCACCACCCGGCCGAGCTGCTCCTCGAGCGCCTTGACGCGCTGACTCACCGCAGAGGGGGTGAGGTGCAGTCGGCGGGCCGCGGCATCCAGGGTTCCCTCGTCGACGACGGCGGCGACGGTCTCGGCCAGCTCGATCGGAATGCGCATGATTCAGCCATGCTAATGCAACTGTAGAATCATGAGCTGGAGTAACTCTACGGAAGGCCGTAGCGTCGTGTCGTGCTCTCCCCCGTTCTTGCCGGCATCGGTCTCGGCTTCTCACTCATCGTCGCGATCGGCGCACAGAATCTCTTCGTGCTTCGCCAGGGACTCCGCCGCGAGCACGTGTTCGTCGTGGCTGCGATCTGTGCGATCTCGGATGCGGCCCTGATCGCTCTCGGCGTCTCAGGCGTGGGCTTGGTGCTGCACGCCGTGCCGTGGCTGATCGACGTCGTCCGGTGGGCCGGCGCCGGGTTCCTCGTCGTCTACGGCGTCCTGGCCGCGCGGCGGGCATGGCGTCCCACCGGGCAGGCGCTCGCGATCACCGCGGCGGAATCGGACGCGGAAGCGGAGGGCACCGTCACCGCGGCCGCGACCACCACAAGGACCCGCCTGCTGCCCGTCGTGGCGACCTGTCTCGCGCTGACCTGGCTGAACCCCCACGTCTATCTCGACACCGTGTTCCTGCTCGGCACCGTCGCGAACAGCCACGGCGACGACCGCTGGCTCTTCGCCGCGGGCGCGATGCTCGCCAGCGTGGTGTGGTTCTTCGGCCTCGCATACGGAGCCCGCTTCCTGGGGCGCTGGCTCTCCACCCCGCGCGCCTGGCGCATCCTGGACGCGGTCATCGCCGTCGTCATGATCGGGCTCGGCATCAGCCTGGTGCTCCCCCGCTGACTCCGTCAGCCGTCGATCTGGGCGCGACGCGCGGCGATGAGCGCCCGCACCGCGGCATCCGGCAGCGGCCGCTCGGGCTGGAAGCGGATCGTTCCCTTCGCCAGGTCGTAGCCTGCGAGGTCGTCCGCCACGAGTTCGATCGCCCCCGGGCTGAACGGATAGACCCCGATGTGCCCCTTGGCGCGCATGACGGAGATCAGCGGCTTGCCTTTGTAGACGAGCGCGGGCATGCCGTAGCCGCGGCCCTGCTCCGCCTCGGGGACGACTTCTGCAGCGAGGGCATAGACGTTCCCGATCGCCTCACGATCGCCGGGCTCGAGTTCAGCCAGATATTCGTCGACGGTTCCCATGGCGGCATCCTGCCACCCAGCCCAGACACTCCGACAGTGCCCACCGGCGTCGCGTGCGGCACGATGGGTTCATGAAGCGGGTGCGCGTCGTGGTGTCGGGCGAGGTCCAGGGTGTGGGCTACCGGTACACGATGCGCATGATCGCGCGCGACGTCGGCGTCACCGGCTGGGTGCGCAACCGGCGCGACGGAAGCGTCGAAGCGGAGATCGAGGGCTCCGACGCGCAGGTCGACGAGGTGCTGGCGTGGATGGCCGAGGGGCCGCCGGGCTCTCAGGTTCAGAGTGCTCGGGTGACGGATGCCGAGCCCCAGGGCGATCGCCGGTTCGAGGTGCTCGACACCGCCTGAACCGCTCAGTCCAGCGGCCGCAGGATCCGATTGAGGAATCGGCGCGTCCGCTCCTCCTTGGGAGCCGTGAACAGGTCGGCGGGGCGGCCGCGCTCGGCGACGACCCCCTGATCGAGGAACAGCACTTCGTCGGCGGCCTCTCGTGCGAACCCGATCTCGTGCGTGACGACGACCATCGTCCAGCCCTCGTCCGCGAGCTCTTTGACGACCTTGAGCACATCGCCCACGAGCTCGGGGTCCAGGGCGCTCGTCGGCTCATCGAAGAGCAGCAGGTCGGGCTTGAGCGCGAGCGCCCTCACGATGCCGACGCGCTGCTGCTGACCACCGGAGAGCTGAAAAGGGTAGACGTCGCGCTTCTCCGAGAGCCCCACGCGGGCGAGGAGCGCCTCGGCGTTCGCGACAGCCTCGTCCTTGGCCACCTTCTGCACCCGCACCGGGCCTTCGATGACGTTCTGCAGGACGGTCTTGTGCGGGAAGAGGTTGTGGTGCTGGAAGACCATCGCCGACCGGTCGCGCAGCGCGAAGCGGTCGGAAGGCCGCAGCGGCGTCGAGAAGTCGATCACCGGACCCCCGTCGGCGGTCAGGATGCCGGCATCCGGCGTCTCCAGTCCGTTCAGGGCGCGCAGCACGGTCGTCTTGCCGGAGCCGCTGGGTCCGATGAGCACGACGACCTCGCCGCGACGCAGCTCGAAGTCGACTCCCCTGAGCACCTCGTGGTCGCCGAAGCTCTTGCGCAGACCCTCGACCCGCAGGAGCGGGGTGTCGTCCGACGGGATCGGCGGCGCGAGCGGATCGTCAGTGGGCGACATAGCGGTCCAGCCTCTTCTCGATGCGGCCCTGCCCCGACGAGAGGACGAGGCAGAACAGCCAGTAGATGAGCCCGGCCTCCATGTAGATCAGGAGGAACTCGAGGCTGAAGGCCGCGATCTCCTGCGCTTTGCGGAACAGCTCGGTGACCAGGATCAGCGACGCGAGCGAGGTGTCCTTCACCAGCGAGATGAACGTGTTCGACAGCGGCGGCACCGACACCCGCGCGGCCTGCGGCAGGATGATCCGCGCGAGAGCGGTGCGCCGCGGCATCCCTATCGTGTAGGCGGCCTCCCACTGCCCCTGCGGGACCGAGAGCACGGCGGCGCGGATGATCTCGGCCGCATAGCCGCCCACATTGAGCGAGAACGCCAGGATCGCGCAGGGCCATGGATTCCACACGATGCCCAGCGAGGGCAGCCCGTAGAAGATCACGAACAGCTGCACCAGCAGCGGCGTGCCCCGGATCACCGAGACGTAGAACCGGGCGATGTTGCCGAGCACCGGGTTGCCCGAGATCCGCATGAGGGCGATCCCCAACGCGATCAGCATGCCGATCGCGAAGGAGATCACCGCCAGCGGAATCGTGCCCGTCAGACCGGCCAGAGTGATCGGCCAGAACGAGTCCAGGAACAGCTGCCAGAGGTCCCCCGACGAGTCAGCCACGGCGGTCGGCGAGATCGAGTCGAGGAACGGCTGCCAGGAGGTCATCGGCAACAAGTATGCCGTGCGGTCACTGCGAAACGTCGACGCCGAAGTACTTCTCGCTGATCTTCGCGAGCGTGCCGTCCGCCCGCAGGTCGGCCAGCGCCCCGTCGACGGCAGCCTGAAGGGCGGTCTTGTCCTTGGTGAACGCGAACGCGTTGAGGGCAGGGTCGTCGGTCTCGGCGGCGATCTTCAGACCGGTCGGACCGTTCGTGGTCTCGTAGTCGAGGTAGGTGAGGTTGTCGTTGATGGTCGCGTCGACGCGGCCCTGCTCGACGAGCGCGACAGCCTGCGCCCATCCTTCGACGGCTTCGACCGTCGCGCCGCTGTCCTGCGCGAGCGTGTACCAGTTGCTCGTGAGCGACTGAGCCGTCGTCTTGCCGTCCAGGTCGTCGAAGCTCGAGATCGAGTCGTCGTCCTCCTTCACGACGATGACGCCCGGCGAGACCGTGTACGGCTCACTGAAGAGGTACTTCTCCTCRCGCTCCGGGTTGATCGAGACCTGGTTCGCGATGACATCGAAGCGGCCCGCGTCGAGCCCCGCGAAGATCGCGTCCCACTGCGTCTCTTCGAACACGATCTCGAGGCCGAGCTTGTCGGCGACCGCTTCGGCGATCTCGACGTCGTAGCCGACGAGGTCGCCCGAGCCGTCCTCGTGGTAGGTGAACGGGCGGTAGGTGCCCTCGGTGGCCACGGTCAAGGTGCCGGGCGTCACGAGTCCGTACTCGTCCGCGGTGGCGCTGGACTCGGGCTCAGCGGTGCCGCCGGCGCAGCCGACCAGCAGCGCGGCGGCTGCCGCGGTGGCGACGGTGAAGATGAGGGCGCGATGACGCGTCATGAGAGGACTCCTCGGTGCTGTGGGCCTGCTGTGACCCGTGGGGCGGAACGGTCCACCGTAACCCGCGACCGCCGCCCAGGGCGAAGTTCGGTTACGTTCTGAGACGGCGCCGGTGGACAACGAACCCGATCACGCCGCGAAGACGCAGAAGAGGCCCCACCCGAAGGTGGAGCCTCTTCACGCGATTGCAGGTCAGAGCGCGTTGACGTCCAGCGGGATGCCGGGGCCGAACGTGGTCGACACCGCAGCCTTCTGGATGTAACGGCCCTTCGAGCTCGACGGCTTCAGACGCACGATCTCCTCGAGCGCAGCGTTGAAGTTCGCCTCAAGCTGCTCGGCCGAGAACGAGACCTTGCCGACGACGAAGTGCACGTTGGCGTGCTTGTCGACGCGGAACTCGATCTTGCCGCCCTTGATCTCCTCGACGGCCTTGGCCGCGTTGGGGGTCACGGTGCCGGTCTTCGGGTTCGGCATGAGGCCGCGGGGGCCCAKCACCTTGCCGAGACGACCGACCTGGCCCATGAGCTCGGGCGTCGAGACTGCCGCGTCGAACGCGGTCCAGCCTGCGGCGACCTTCTCGATGAGCTCGGCGCCGCCGACCTCGTCCGCACCGGCGGCGATGGCAGCCTCAGCTGCCGGGCCGGTGGCGAACACGATGACGCGGGCGGTCTTGCCGGTGCCGTGCGGGAGGATGACGGTGCCGCGCACCATCTGGTCCGCCTTGCGCGGGTCGACAGCGAGCTTGAGCGCGACCTCGACGGTCGAGTCGAACTTCGCCGAACCGGTCTGCTTCGCGAGCGCGACGGCCTCGGTGGACGTGTAGAACTTGTCAGCCTCGATCTTCGCGGCTGCGGCCTGGTAGGCCTTGGACTTGGTAGCCATTTTCGTTATTCCCCTCAGTCCTCAACCGTGATGCCCATGGAGCGGGCGGTGCCGGCGATGATCTTCGAGGCGGCCTCGATGTCGTTCGCGTTCAGGTCGGGCTGCTTGGTCTCGGCGATCTCGCGCACCTGTGCCTTGGTGAGCTTGGCCACCTTGGTCGTGTGCGGGGTCGGCGAGCCCTTGGCGACGCCTGCGGCCTTCTTGATCAGCTCAGCCGCCGGGGGCGTCTTGAGAATGAACGTGAAGCTGCGGTCCTCGTAGACGGTGATCTCGACGGGGATGACGTTGCCACGCTGCGCCTCGGTGGCGGCGTTGTAGGCCTTGCAGAACTCCATGATGTTGACGCCGTGCTGACCGAGCGCGGGCCCGATCGGCGGTGCCGGGTTGGCGGCGCCAGCCTTGATCTGGAGTTTGATCAGGCCGGTCACCTTCTTCTTAGGTGCCATGTTCCTTTTCCTCTCATTCGACCGGCACTTCGACGGGCTCAGTGACCTGTCGAGTGTCCGTTCTCCCGCGCGCCCGGCCATTCCGGACCGCGGTTCCCCCGAGAACGAGCCTCGGGAAGTCTTGTGGTGGCTAGAGCTTCGTGACCTGGTCGAACGACAGTTCGACCGGGGTCTCGCGCTCGAAGAGCGAGACGAGGACCGTGAGCTTGCCGCTCTCGGGCTTGATCTCGCTGATCGTGCCGGGAAGACCCGCGAACGAGCCCTCCTTGATCGTGATGGTCTCGCCGACCTCGAAGTCGACCTCGGCCGGGAGCACCCGCGAAACGGCAGTGCCGCCGCGCTTGGCGGTGCCCGACTTGGCGGTCACGACCTCCTTGATCTCGACGAGGCTCTTCAGCATGTTGAAGGCCTCTTCGAAACGCAGCGGAGTCGGGTTGTGGGCGTTGCCCACGAAGCCCGTGACGCCGGGGGTGTGCCGGACGACCGACCAGGTGTCTTCGGTGAGTTCCATGCGCACCAGCACGTAGCCGGGGATGCGCACGCGCGTGACCATCTTGCGCTGGCCGTTCTTGATCTCGACGACGTCCTCCATGGGGACCTCGACCTGGTAGATCTCCTCCTCGACCTCGAGCGTCGACTTGCGCTGCTCGATGTTGGCCTTCACCTTGCGCTCGAAGCCCGCGTAGGAGTGGATGACGAACCACTTGCCTGGCAGGGTGCGCAGCTCGGCACGGAAGGCCTCGTACGGGTCCTCTTCGGACTCCTCGGCGCCGTCCTGGACGTCGGCGGCGGCATCCGATTCCTCGCCGAGGAAGTCCTCATCGAGGACGGATGCGTCGGGCTCGCCGTTCACGTCGGGGCCGTCGTAGCGCGACACGGTGTCGGCAGCGGCGGCTTCACGCGCGGCCTGCTCCTCAGCCAGTGAGTCGTTGAGGACCTCCGCGGCGGCTTCCGCCTCCGCAGCTTCGTCGATGTTCAGCGCGTCGTTCACGATCGCGTCAGCCTCCGGGTCGTCGATGTCGATGTCGTCAAGGTCAGCGAGGTCGTCGCCGGCCCCGTCGTCGACCACGTGCAGGGCCGCGTGCTCAGCAGGCTCGACAGAGCGCTCCTCCTCGGCCAGGACGTTGCCCTCTTGGGCCTCGTCATCTTCCGAGGACTGCTCGGCGGCCGTCGCCCAATCGGCGTCGTCGACATATCTTTCAGACACTTCGTTCTCTTCCGTTTCGTGGGCGCCTGGACGTGCGCCCGCGCTGTGGCTCAGTGGGTACTACGCCCCCGCCGGCACACCGAAGACGACAGTGGTCAGCCAGACGAACAACAGGTCGAGGCCGTAGACGATCGCCATCATCACAACGACGAATCCCAGTACGACACCGGTGAACTTCACCAGCTCCTGGCGTGTCGGCGTGATGACCTTGCGAAGCTCGGCGAACACCTGACGGATGAACAGCGCGATGCGAGAGAAAACGTTCGGCTTCTTCTCGCGGGGTGCGGCGCTCTTCGCGACGACCTCGCCCTTCGGCTCGTCCTGAACCATCGAACCCACCTGATTACCTTCCGTGTGTCAGCTTCCGCTGACGCGCAGGGCGGACAGGAATCGAACCTGCAACCTGCGGTTTTGGAGACCGCTGCTCTGCCAATTGAGCTACCGCCCTAAGGCCTTTTGGCCCAAGGTCGCCCGCAGTCCTGCGCCGTGTCCTGACAGTGAGGGGTGTTGCCCGTATCCCCGGGCACGGCGAAAGAATGCAGACTTCAACTGCACTCTCAAGTGTACGGCATGGCTCTCCGAGCCGCGAACCGAGCCCGGTCCAGCTAGTAGTCGGCGATGCCGTAGCGATCGGGTTCGGGCGCACGATGGAAGCTGCGGCCCGAGACGCCGGACGGACGGATCCGCACGTAGTTGTACTTGAGCGTGGGCAGCCAGGGCCGCAGTGGGAGCTCGTCCGCCGCGGCGACGTCTTCGCTCGTCTCCAGTCGCTGCGCGCTCCCCCGCACGACGACGCTCCAGGCATCGGTGTCCGTGTGATCGTCGACCTCGAACAGCAC
>NZ_JBFUFC010000095.1:0-13847 GCF_056403635.1 Microbacterium sp. P2_F9
GGCCGGTGCCGTGCGCCCGGCGGCCGGCGCCGTGCGCCTGGCGGCCCGCCGTCCCGCGCCGCGGACCGGCACGCCTAGGCTGATCGTCATGCACGGCGAATTCAAGGTGCCCGGGGGAAAGCTCGTCGTCGTCGACCTCGAGGTGCGTGACGGCCGCATCGCGGAATTCCGCCTCGCGGGCGACTTCTTCCTCGAACCCGACACCGCCCTCGACGACATCGACGCGGCGGTGAACGGATTGCCGGTGGAGACGGATGCCTCGGCCATCGCCGCAGCCGTGCGCGCGGCTCTCCCCGAGGGCGCGCAGCTGCTGGGCTTCACCCCCGAGGCGGTGGCCACCACTGTGCGGCGGGCCCTCGTGACGGCGCCGGGCTGGCGCGACTTCTCGTGGGAGATCGTGCACGAGAAGCCGGTCTCGCCGCGGATGAACCTCGCGCTCGACGAGGTGCTGACCGGGCGCGTCGGCGACGGCCGGCGCAAGCCGACCCTCCGCCTCTGGGAGTGGAACGAGTCCGCCGTGGTCATCGGATCGTTCCAGTCGTATCGCAACGAGGTCGACCCGGAGGGGGCCGCGCGCCACGGTTACGACGTGGTCCGCCGGATCTCGGGTGGGGGCGCGATGATGATGGGCGCGAACTCGATCGTGACGTACTCGCTGTACGTCCCGGCATCCCTCGTCGCGGGGATGACCTTCGCCGACTCGTACGCGTTCCTGGACGACTGGGTGCTGCAGGCGCTGCGCTCGCTCGGGATCGACGCGACCTATCAGCCGCTCAACGACATCGCGTYGCCGCAGGGCAAGATCGGCGGAGCCGCGCAGAAGCGCCTGGCGAACGGCGGGGTGCTGCACCACGCCACGATGAGCTACGACATGGACGGCCAGGTCATGACCGAGGTGCTGCGCATCGGCCGCGAGAAGCTCAGCGACAAGGGCACCGCCTCGGCCGCGAAGCGCGTCGATCCGCTGCGGCGTCAGACCGGGCTGTCTCGCGAGGCCATCATCGAGCGGCTCAAGGAGACGTTCGCGAACCTCTACGGCGCCGCCCCCGGACACATCACCGATGACGAGTACGCCGAGGCCGAGGCCCTCGTCGCGACGAAGTTCTCGTCCGACGCCTGGCTGCACCGCGTCCCGTGACCGCAGATCCGGTCCCTGAGCCTGTCGATCCGGTCCCTGAGCCTGTCGATCCGCTCCCTGAGCCTGTCGAACCGGTCCCTGAGCCTGTCGAAGGGCCGACCGTCGGCCGCGTCACCATCCACGAAGGCGACAACCTCGAAGTGATCCGCGGCTTCGCCGACGGCTCGTTCACCCTCATCTACCTCGATCCGCCGTTCAACACCGGCCGGGTGCAGGCGAAGTCGGTCCAGACGGCGACCTCATCGGGCGGTGGAGCGGATGCCGCTGCCGTCGTCCGCCGCGGCTTCCACGGCCGGGAGTACGAGCGGCTGAGCGGCGACCTGCGCAGCTACGACGACAGGTTCGGCGACTACTGGAGCTTCCTGGAGCCGCGACTGATCGAGGCGTGGCGACTGCTCGCCGCCGACGGCACGCTCTACCTGCACCTGGACTACCGCGAGTCGCACTACGCGAAAGTCCTGATGGACGCCCTGTTCGGCCGCGACCGCTTCCTCAACGAGCTCATCTGGGCGTACGACTACGGGGCGAAGAGCCGGCGCCGCTGGCCCACCAAGCACGACACGATCCTCGTCTACGTCAAAGATCCCGCAGGCTACTGGTTCGACTCGGAGGCGGTCGACCGCGAGCCCTACATGGCACCAGGGCTCGTCACCCCCGAGAAGGCGGCGCGCGGCAAGCTCCCCACCGACGTCTGGTGGCACACGATCGTGCCGACCGCAGGACGCGAGAAGACCGGGTACCCGACCCAGAAGCCCGAGGGCATCCTGCGCCGGATCGTGCAGGCCTCCACACGCCCCGGCGATCGGGTGCTCGACTTCTTCGCCGGCAGCGGCACCACGGGCGCGGTCGCGTCGGCGCTCGGTCGCGAGGCCGTGCTGGTCGACGACAACCCTGCCGCGATCGCCGTGATGCGGGAACGGATGCCGCATGCCGAGGTCGAGGGGAATCCCCTCCTAGGCTGAACCCATGCGATTCGGAACCTTCATTCCCCAGGGCTGGCGCTTCGACCTCGTCGGCATCGATCCCGCCGACCAGTGGCGGGCGATGTCAACGCTCGCCCGGCAGGCCGATGAAGGTCCCTGGGAGTCGCTCTGGGTGTACGACCATTTCCACACCACTCCCGTCCCGAGCGAGGAGGCCACCCACGAGGCCTGKACGCTGATGGCCGCCTTCGCCGCCTCGACCAGCCGCATCCGCCTCGGCCAGATGTGCACGTGCATGGGGTACCGCAGCCCCGCCTATCTCGCGAAGGTCGCCGCCACCGTCGATGTCATCTCCGGCGGACGTGCCGAGATGGGCATCGGCGGCGGGTGGTACGAGCACGAGTGGCGCGCGTACGGCTACGGGTTTCCGCCCGTTCCGGAGCGCCTGCGGATGCTGCGCGAAGGCGTCGAGATCATGCACCAGGCCTGGACCACCGGCGAGGCCACCCTCGACGGCACGCACTACCAGGTCGACCGGGCGATCGTCCGGCCGCTGCCGCTGCAGGAGGGCGGCATCCCGCTCTGGGTCGCGGGAGCGGGCGAGAAGGTGACGCTCAAGATCGCGGCGCAGTACGCGGCGTACACGAACTTCGCCGGAGACCTCGAGGAGTTCGATCGCAAGAGCGAGATCCTCCGCGGGCACTGCGATGCGCGCGGCCGCGACTTCGCGGAGATCACCCGGTCGTCGAACTTCAACACGATCGTGGGTGCAACCGAGGCCGAGGCATCCGATCGCCTCGCGGYGGTGAAGGCGCGACTGCTGCCGCACGTCGGCCAGGAGCGGGCCGACGCGATCGAGCACGACTACCGCACGTCCGACGGGTTCGGCACCCCCGAACAGGTCGCCGAGCGCCTCGCGCTGCGCGCCGAGCACGGGCTCGGCTACGCGATCCACTACTTCCCCGAGGCGGCGTACGACCGCTCCGGGATCGATCTCTTCGAGCGCGAGGTCATCGGCGCGCTGGCCTGAGCTGTCTCCAGCGCTCGCGCGGTCGAAACCTGGAAACGCGGTCGTCCTGTTCGGGCGCGTCTGGCGGTTTCGGCCGCGCGAACGAACCAGACGCCGGGATCGCCTGCCCGAGCCCGCGCCCCGGGCTACATCAGCGCGAGCACGCTCGCGAACGCGTTCGGCATCACCGCGGGGGTCGAGGGGTCGCCGTCGAAGACGCGTCCGGCGGCGATGTCGGTGGCCCAGGACGTCCAGCCGGGGTCGCCGTCCCGCACGAACGCGGTCGCGGCGCCGTGCACTGCGGCGGCGAGAGCGGCCGGCGGGGCGTCTCCGGCAATGGCCGACACGCCGTCGGCGTCCAGGCAGTCGAACCAGAACGGCACGTCGAGGCAGTGCACGGCCCAGCCCATCTTCGGCGATGACCACGCGAAGCGGTACACCCAGGTCTTCGAGTCCGCGCGCTGCGCGTGGCGGATGTCGGCGATGCGCACGACCGCGGTGCGGAACAGCTTGTCGGTCATGTACCGGCCGAGGATGGCTGCGGTGCCCTTCGAGCGCGACTCCTCGTTCGCTGCGAGATACTCCTTGCGTCCGGCCCGGCGAAGGCCCAGCTGGCCGAGCGCGAGCGACGCAGGCACGAAGCGCAGCTTGCCTTTCTGCCCGGCGGTGATCATCGTGAACTCGTCATCCGTCGCGCCCAGCACGAGCGGCTTGTCGGCGCCGACGCCGGCCCGCAGCGACGCCAGAGTCGACCGGGGGATGAGGTCGCCGTCGATGGCGGGCCCCCAAGGGAGGCCTTCGTCGAGGAACACGCGCACGCCCGCCATGGGGTTGCGGCCCTCAGGTGCGCTGGCCTTCTCCTGCAGTTCGAGCAGCCGCGCTTCCGGCACGGACGCGAAACCCTCGCGGGTCGGTGGCACACCGGCGAGCTTCGCGAGCTGAGCCGAGAGTTTCCACGCGCGCTCCGGGGCGATGTCGCCGAGCGCGCCGGAGAGCGCCCAGACCGCATGGAAGAGGTGCTGCGCGGCCGGCATGCCGAGCAGGGTCAGCACGGCGCCGCCGCCCGCGGACTGGCCGGCGATCGTCACCCGGTCGGGGTCGCCGCCGAACGCCGCGATGTTGTCGCGCACCCACTCCAGGGCGGCGATCCAGTCGCGCACCCCGCGGTTCGAGGGGGCGCCCTGGATGTGGCCGAAGCCGTCGAAGCCGAGCCGATACGAGACCGAGACCGTCACCACGCCGTCTCGGTTGAAGGAGCGGCCGTCGTACCAGGGGCTGGCCGGCGAACCCGCCGTGTAGCCGCCGCCGTGGATGTAGACGAGCACCGGGAGCGAGGCATCCGTGGATCCCGGAACGGGGGTGAAGACGTTCACGTTGAGGGTCGACTCGCCGGGAACTGACGGCTCAGGGATCAGCGTGATGCCCTTGTCGCCGCGCTGGGSCGTCGCGCCGAATTCCACGGCATCGCGGATGCCCTCCCACGGCTCCGGCGGCACCGGCGCGGCGAACCGGAGGTCGCCGACCGGAGCCTGGGCGAACGGGATGCCGAGGAACGCGGCGGATGCCTCGGCAGTGCCGGGCTCGCCGCGCCAGAAGCCGCGCACCCGCCCGGGGGCGATCGCCACGACGGGAGTCTGGGTATCGATGATCATGCGGGGTTCGTTTCCTTGGTCGGGACCGTGAGCGCGTCGAAGAGCTGGCCGACGATGCCCGCCATGTCCACGTCGGGCTCGAGCATCCATTGCAGCTGCAAGCCGTCCGAGACGGCCTGGAGGATTCGGGCGAGGGTCTCGGGATCGATGGCGGTGGAGATCTCGCCCGCTTGGCGACGCTCGGTCAGCGCCGCAGCGAAAAGGCCGCGCAGGTGCTGGCCTCTGTCGAGGAAGAACCTGTGGGCCGGATGCTGGGGATCGGCCGCGTCGACGGAGAGCTGCGAGTAGAGCTGCACGAGGCCGGGGACATGGGTGTTGTGGCGGATGACGGCGATGTAGCCCTCGCGCAGATCGTCCGCAGAAGGGTTCGTCAGGGTGGCCGCGCCGTACTCGGTCATGTCGACGTCGTCGCGCTTGCGGACGATCTCGGTGAACAGCTCTTCCTTGCTGTCGAAGTAGTGCAGGAGCCCGGCCTGACTGAGGCCCACGGCATCCGCCAGCTCCTTCACCGACGCGCCGCGATAGCCCTCGCGGGCGATCACCTCGAGAGCCCGCTCGAGGATCTCCTCGCGCTTCGCGATGCCTTTCGCGTAGGAACCGCGTCGTCCTGGTTGCACCGTTGCCATACGCCCCAGTAAACCCGAACAATGCTTGATTTTCAATACCGAGTGTCATAAGGTTTCTGTGACGGCACACCGACGAGCCGTCGTTGAACCATTGAGGACCAACATGACAATGCCGTCAGAGTCAATCGCTCCGGTCGAGGAGCCCCTCGACATCGCCTTCATCGAGGAGGCCGCGGGCAATGACGACCCGCCCACGCCGATCAAGGGTGTGCGGCGCCTGCTGTGGTGGATCATCCCGTCCAACTTCGCGATCTTCCTCATCTGGGGCGCGGTTCCGGGCATCCTCCTCCCCGCCCAGATCACCGGACTGGACCCGGCGAACAAGGTCATCAACCTCGCGATCGTCGCGACGGTCGGCTCGTTCGCCGCGATGCTTGCGCAGCCGATCGCCGGTCAGGTCTCCGACCGCACCCGGTCGCGCTTCGGGCGTCGTGCGCCGTGGATCATCATCGGAGCGCTCGCCGGCGGCCTCGCCCTCGTCGGGCTCGCGTTCGCGAACACGTTCGTCGGGATCCTGATCGCGATGACGCTCGTTCAGATCTGCTTCAACTTCGCGCAGGGCCCGCTGAGCGCGATCCTGCCGGACCGCGTGCCGATCGCCCGTCGCGGCACGTTCTCGGCGCTGTCCGGCATCGGACTCATGGTCGGAGCGCTCGGCGGCTCGATCATCGGATCGATGTTCCTGCACAGCATCGCCCTCGGCTACGTCATCTTCGCCGTGTTCTCGCTCGTCACGCTTTCGCTGTTCGTCCTCCTCAACCCCGACTACTCGAGCAAGGACCTTCCGCGCGAGCCGTTCAGCGTCGTGGACTTCCTGAAGACCTTCTGGGTCAACCCCGTCAAGCACCCCGACTTCTTCTGGGCCTTCACGGGTCGCCTGCTGCTCTACACCGGCTACTTCACGGTCACGGGCTACCAGTTCTTCATCCYCACTGACTACCTCGGCGTCGAAGATCCCGCGACCGTCATCCCGCTGCTCGGCATCCTGAGCCTCGTCGGCATCCTGGTCTCCACCATCGTGGCAGGGCCGCTCTCCGACAAGATCGGCCGGCGCAAGCCGTTCATCTTCGGCTCGTCGGTGTTCGTCGGACTCGCGATGCTCATCCCGATCGTCTCGCCCACCATCGGGGCGTGGATGCTCATGACGTTCATCTCCGGCTTCGGCTTCGGCATGTTCCAGGCGGTCGACACGGCCCTCATGAGCCAGGTGCTCCCCTCGGCGAAGTCGTTCGCGAAGGACCTCGGCGTCGTCAACATCGCCGCGACCCTCCCGCAGATGCTGGCTCCCGCCGTCGCCGGCGCGATCGTCCTCACCTTCGGCTACGTCGGCCTGTTCCCGGTCGGCATCGTGCTGAGCATCCTCGGCGCCTTCGCGGTGCTCCCGATCAAGGCATCCCGCTGATCGCGGACGCCCTCACCCACCCACGGAATCGATACGAAAGCAGCGCAATGACTGACACCAGCACCCTCACCGACGTCCCGGCACTCGTCGCCGACCTCACCCTCGAAGAGAAGGCCTCGCTCACGAGCGGCGCGAGCTTCTGGACGACCAAGCCCGTCGAGCGCGTCGGCATCCCCGCCGTGATGCTCACCGATGGCCCGCACGGCCTGCGCAAGCAGGCGCAGGGGGGCGACCACCTCGGCCTCGGCGACAGCGTGCCGGCCACGTGCTTCCCGCCCGCCGTCGCATTGGGCTCGTCCTGGGACGCCGAACTGGCCGAGCGGGTCGGCGTCGCCCTCGGCGTCGAGTCGTCGATCGAAGACGTCGCGGTCATCCTCGGACCGGGCGCCAACATCAAGCGCTCCCCGCTGTGCGGGCGCAACTTCGAGTACCTCTCCGAGGATCCGATCGTCTCGGGCGTCATGGGCGCCGCGCTGGTCAACGGCATCCAGTCCACCGGCGTCGGCGCGTCGCTCAAGCACTTCGCGGCGAACAACCAGGAGAACGACCGCATGCGCTCCTCGAGCGACATCGACCCGCGGCCGCTGCGCGAGATCTATCTGCGCAGCTTCCAGCGCGTTGTCGAGGACGCTCAGCCGCACACCGTGATGTGCTCGTACAACCGCGTCAACGGCGTGTACGCGTCGGAGAACCCGTTCCTGCTCACCCAGGTGCTGCGCGACGAGTGGGGCTTCGAGGGCCTTGTGGTCTCGGACTGGGGCGCCGTCAACGAGCGCGTCGCCGCCCTCGCGGCCGGACTCGACCTCGAGATGCCCGCCAGCGGCGGAGCGACGGATGCCGAGATCGTCGCCGCGGTGCGCGATGGGTCGCTTGACGAGAAGCGCCTGGATGCCTCCGCGCAGCGCGTCGCGACGCTCGCGCTGCGCTGGGCCGAGACGGAGCGCGTCGAGGGTCCCCTCGACGTCGACGCCCACCACGCCCTCGCCCGCGAGGCCGCCGGCCGCTCGATCGTCCTGCTGAAGAACGACGATGCGCTCCTCCCGCTCGCGGCCGACGCCTCGCTCGCCGTGATCGGCCTCTTCGCTGACAAGCCCCGCTACCAGGGCGCCGGCTCGTCGATGATCCACCCGACGCGCCTCGACGACGCGCTCACCGCGATCCGCGAGGTCGCGACCGACGTGACGTACGCGCAGGGCTTCACGACCGCCGTCGACGCCGACCCCGCCGAGACCGCACGCCTGCGCGACGAGGCCGTGACCGCGGCATCCGCTGCGCACACCGCCGTCGTCTTCATCGGGCTGCCGGCCCGCCTCGAGTCGGAGGGCTACGACCGCGACGACATCGACCTGCCCGCCGACCAGCTCGCGCTCGTTGACGCCGTGCTCGCGGCGAACCCGCGCACGGTCGTCGTGCTCTCCAATGGCAGCATCGTCGCCCTGCCCTTCGCCGACCGCGTGCCCGCGATCGTCGAGGCATGGCTGCTCGGCCAGGCCGGCGGCTCGGCCACCGCGGACGTGCTCTTCGGCACGGTCAACCCCTCGGGCAAGCTCGCCGAGACGGTGCCGCTGCGGCTGGAGGACACCCCGGCGTTCCTCAACTTCCCTGGTGAGGACGGCCACGTCCGCTACGGCGAGGGCCTGTTCGTCGGCTACCGCTGGTACGAGGCGCGCCGCATGCAGGTCGCGTTCCCGTTCGGCCACGGCCTGTCGTACACGACGTTCGGATACGGGGATGCCGCAGCCGCGGTGACCGCGGACGGCGACGTCGAGGTGCGCATCACGGTGACGAACACGGGCGACCGTGCCGGTCGCGAGGTCGTGCAGGCGTACACGTCGCTGCCCGGCTCGACCGTGCAGCGGGCGCCGAAGGAGCTCAAGGCCTTCGCGCTCGTGGCGCTCGAGGCGKGGGAGTCGCGCGAGGTGACCCTCACGGTTCGCCGCGCCGACCTGGCCTACTGGCACGTCCGCGCCGACCGCTGGGTCGTCGAGGGTGGGGACTACACGGTCGCGGTCGGAGCGTCGAGCAGCGACATCCGATCGGCCGTCGAGGTCGCGGTCGACGGTGACGCGGTCTCGCTGCCGCTCACGCGCGAGTCGTCGCTCGGCGAGGTGTTCGCCCACCCGGTCGCGGGCCCGATGGTGCAGGCCGCGATGGCCGGCATGGCAGAGATGATGGAGGGCGCGGCGTCGATCATGCCCGAGGGCGTCTCGATGGACAAGATGATGGAGTCGTTCCCGGTCGGCCGCATCGGGATGATGGCCGGCGGCTCGGTCAGCCCCGAGATGATCGACGGCCTGATCGCGATGGCGAACGCCTCGCAGCAGTAGTCCGGCACAACCCCCCGGGGTCGTTGAGCGAGCGAAGCGAGACGAAACGCCTCGAGCTGTCCTGGACGCTCGGGGCGTTTCGTGTCAGTCGCTGCGCTCCCTCGCTCGACGACCGGGGTGGGTGCCCTCGCGGCGGGCCGCGGTGCGTGCCGCGACCCAGTCGTAGAAGGTCAGCGCGAGCCGCAGCGGACCGAGCTCGAGCAGGATGTGGTCGCGCGTCGGCGCGAGCCGATGCCAGAGTGCCGGGTCGAGCTCCCGCAGGTAGCCGCGGGCACGGCGGGCATGGAAAGTGTTCGAGGCGATGCGGATCGTCGCAGCCTCGCGCAGCCACGGCAGCGCGAACGMGATGTTCTCGCGCGTCGACGTCGCGCGCGGTTCGAGTGCGACGTTCGCGGGCGGTATCCGCAGACGATGGATGCCGTACTCGGCCATGATCTCGGCCTCGGGCCGCCGGCCGCGCACGGCCCCGCCGGAGAAGACGAACAGTGCCGTGGTCGGGTCGGCTGAGCGCACCGCGATGCGGGTGCGCCAGCGCTGCAGCCAGTTCACGCGGTCGTCGGCCGCCGAGCGGAACCCCAGCACGAGCACGACATCGCGCCCCGCTGCAGGCACGGTCGCAGGCGGATACTCCGCGCGGGAGGCGCGCCAGGACTGCCACTCGCCGAACGTCAGGAGCGCCACGCCGGCCGCGGATGCCGCGGCCAGCGCCGCCACGGCGGGTCGAGGCATCCGGAGCATGACGCCGAGCCTACGCACCGGCCCGGTGGCACTGTTCCGACTCAGGCCTGTACGAAGGCGAGCAGGGCCTCGTTCACCTCGTCGGCGTGGGTGAGCAGCATCCCGTGCGGGGCGCCCTCGATCTCGACGTACTCCGCGTCCGGCAGCAGCTCGCGGAACCGCCGGGCCGTCACGTCGATCGGCAGGATGTTGTCGGCGGTGCCGTGCACGATCAGGGCAGGCACGTCGATGTGCGGGATGTCGGCGCGGAAGTCGGTCGGCCAGGTCAGCGGTGCGGCGACGATCGCGACGTTCCCGGCGTTGTTCGCCACTTGCACGCAGGCGTTCAGAGCCGCGTGCGAGATGCGGGAACCCAAGTAGTCATCGAGGTTGAAGTAGTCCTTGAAGAACTCGGTCACGAACGCGTAGCGATCTTTTTTCACGGACTCGGACACACCGTCGAAGTACTCTTGCGGTCCGGCACCGTCGGGGTTGTCTTCCGTCTTCAGCAGGTACGGCTCGATCGAGCTGAGGAACGCGGCCTTGGCGATCCGTTGGCTGCCGTAGCGGGCCAGGTAGCGGGCGACCTCACCGCCGCCCATCGAGGCACCCACGAGGATGACGTGCTCGAGGTCCAGCTCGTTGATCAGCTCATTGAGGTCGGACGCGAACGTGTCGAAGTCGTACCCCGTGCCCGCCTTCGTCGAGGTGCCGAACCCTCGTCGGTCGTAGGCGATGACGCGGAAGCCGGCATCGAGCAGCGCGGCAGACTGCCTGCCCCATGACTCGCCGTTCAGCGGGAATCCGTGGATCAGCACGACGGGCTGACCGGACCCCTGGTCGGTGTAGAAGAGCTTGATCTGGGCCGTGTTCTCGGTTGCCACGGTGATGTAGGCCACGACGGTTCCCTTCCGCGCCGAGGCGGGCGCTCGACACCAGCTTCGACGTTAGGCCGAGGCATCCGGTGTCTGCGAGGGGGTTGCGGACTCTGACGGCGAGGGTTACGGCCTTCGCGCCGGGCGCCGGGCGCCGGGGCTGCCACGGGCAGAGTGTGGCCCTCCGCTCGGCGGAGTGGCACGCGGGAGCGGAGGGTTGGGGTGCCCGGATCTAACCTCCGCTCGCCCGAACCCCTCCGCTGGGCGGAGGAATGGCTGCGGCCTTGACGACCGGGGCGCAACGCGGCTCGCGTCAGGCGTCGCGGCGGGCGCCCTCCGACGKCGTGACGGTGAAGATGTGCGGGGCGCGGAATCCGGATGCCGCGAAGGCGGCGGTCACGGCATCCGACACGTTCTGCACCGCATCGTGGGTGACGAGCGCGATCGCGGCGCCGCCGAAGCCGCCGCCGGTCATGCGAGCGCCGACCGCCCCGGCCGAGAGGGCGGCGTCGACTGCGGTGTCGAGCTCGGCGACCGAGATCTCGAAGTCGTCGCGCATCGAGACGTGGGAGGCGACCAGGAGGTCGCCGATCGCCTTCGGGCCCTGCGTGCGCAGCGTCTCGACGGTGTCGATCACGCGCTGGTTCTCGGTGACGATGTGCCGCACCCGGCGGAACGTCACGTCGTCCAGCAGCTCGGCGGCGCGAGGCAGGTCGTCGACGGTGAGGTCGCGGAGCGCCGCGACGCCCATGGCCCGGGCGCCGAGCTCGCACGAGTCGCGGCGCTCGCGGTAGCCGCCGGTGGCGTGCGAGTGCTTCACGCCGGTGTCCATGACGAGCAGCTCGAGGCCGGCGGCGGCGAAGCCGAGGTCGACGATCTGCGCCTCGAACGAGCGGCAGTCGAGGAAGATCGCCGCGTCGGTCTGGCCGAGCATCGACGTCATCTGGTCCATGATCCCGGTGGGGGCGCCGACGGCCTCGTTCTCGGCGGTGCGGCCGACCTTCGCGAGGGCGACGCGATCGAGGCCGAGCGCCCAGGTGTCGTTGAGGGCGGATGCCACGGCTCCCTCGATCGCGGCGGACGACGACAGCCCGGCTCCGACCGGGACGTCCGAGGCGATCGCGAGATCGACACCCGAGACCGAACCCGCGCTGCGGCCGGTCGCGTGAAGGAGCGCCCAGGCCACGCCGAGGGGATAGGCGGCCCACTCCGGCACCCGGGTGCGACCTGTCGGAAAGAGCGCGTCGAGCTCGTCCAGTGCGACCTCGACCACTTCGGCGCTGAACGTCGACGCCACGCGGATCCGCCGGTCGGTGCGCGCGCCGAGCGCGACGTGCGTGCGGTGCTCGATCGCGAACGGGAACACGAAGCCGTCGTTGTAGTCGGTGTGCTCGCCGATCAGGTTGACGCGGCCGGGCGATGACCAGAGGCCCGCCGGGTCGGTGCCGGTCAGCTCCGCGAAGAGGGCGCGGGCCGCGGCATCCGGAGTCGATTCGGTGGTGGTGCTCATGCGGGGATTCCTTCTAATGCGTCGCGCAGCCGCGCGGCTGCGGTTTCGGGGGCGACATCGCCGATCCAGGCGCCCATGGCGGCCTCGGATCCGGCGAGGTACTTCAGCTTGTCGGCGGCCCGGCGTGGGCTCGTCAGCTCGAGGTGCAGCCGGACGCTGTCGCGCCCGACGTGCACGGGCGCCTGATGCCAGGCCGCGATGTAGGGGGTGGGGGTCTCGTAGAGCGCGTCGATGCCGCGCAGCAGGCGCAGGTAGAGGGGGGCGAGCTCGTCGCGCTCCGCCTCCGAGGTCGCCGCGAAGTCCGGCACGTGCCGGCGGGGCGTGAGATGCACCTCGATCGGCCAGCGCGCGGCGAACGGCACATAGGCGACCCAGTGCTCCGCTTCGAGGACGACACGGGGACCGGATGCCTCGAACCCGAGGATCCGCTCGAACAGGTCGGCGCCTTCGCGCTCGATCGAAGCGAGGAGCAGCTTCGTGCGCGGCGTGATGTACGGGTACGAGTAGATCTGGCCGTGCGGGTGGTGCAGGGTGACGCCGATCTCCTCGCCGCGGTTCTCGAACGGGAACACCTGCTGGATGCCGGGGAGTGCGGACAGGGCGGCGGTGCGGTCGGCCCACGCTTCGATCACGGTGCGGGCCCTGGTGGGGGAGAGCGTGCCGAACGACCCCTCGTGCTCGGGGGAGAAGCAGACGACCTCGCAGCGGCCGACCGAGCTGCGGGTKCGGCCGAGGCCGGGGGTGTCGAGATCGGCGAGGCTCGGCGGCGCGTCAGCGGCGGCCGGGGCATCCTTCGTCGCGGCGGCGAGGGCAGGACCGAACGAGGGCGACTTGTTCTCGAAGACCGCGACGTCGTAGACCGACGGGATCTCGGACGGGTTCGTGGGCGTCTGCGGGGAGAGCGGGTCGAGGTGCGCGGGCGGCAGGAACGCCCGGTTCTGCCGGGAGGCGGCGACCGAGATCCAGTCGCCGGTGAGCACATCGCGGCGCATGGTCGCGGTGTCGGGGCGGGCATCGAGGGTGCGAGTGTCGATCGAGCGCTCGGGCGGCAGCGCCGTGCCTGGGTCGTCGAAGTAGATCAGCTCGCGGCCGTCGGCCAGGCGTGTGGGGCGTTTCACGACGCCGGCGCCGATGGTGGTCGCGCCGAACTGGGTTGTGTTCACGTCAACACGCTAGTCGACACCCATGGTAACGTCAACACAACGTGTGCAACACACCTCCGGAGGGGACGCCGATGGGTCCGGCCGAACGCAGGGTCTCGATGGCCGACGTCGCCGAGCTGGCCGGCGTGTCGGGCCAGACCGTCTCGCGCGTCGCCAACGACAGCCCTCGCGTCGATCCGGCCACGCGTGCGCGGGTCGAGGCGGCCATGGCGACGCTCGGCTACCGCCCGCACCGCGCCGCACGGGCGCTCCGCACCGGTCGCAGCCAGACCATCGGTCTCGTCGTATCGACCCTCGCGACCGTCGGCAACTCGCGCATGCTGCAGGCGGTGGCGGATGCCGCGGCCGCGCGCGGCTACGCCCTCACGGTCGTGACCCTTGCCGAGGGCGACATCGCCGACGCCTTCGCACGGCTGCGCGACCAGGGCGTGGACGGTGCGATCGTGCTCAACGAAGCCACCGCCGTCGCGCGGGGCGCCGGCGCGCCGGCGGGCCTCGCCCTCGT
>NZ_JBFUFC010000096.1:0-13794 GCF_056403635.1 Microbacterium sp. P2_F9
CTGTCGGAGCGGGTCCGCTACGCGGGCGCCCCGCTGCACTACAGCTTCGGTGAGGCCGACAAGCCGCGCGGTTCATGGATCGTCGATCTCGATGCGGTGGGCCTGGCCTCGGTGGAGTGGCTCGATCTGCCTGTTCCTCGGCGGCTCACGACGATCCGGGCGAGCCTCGACGAACTGCTCTCCGACGTGCGATTCACGGATGCTGAGGACGCCTGGGTGTGCGCGCAGTACACCGATGCCACCCCCCAGCTCGATCCGATGCGTCGCCTCCAAGCCCGCTTCCCGCACTGCGCGACCGTGATGCATCTGCCTGAGGGCCGCCGCGAAGCCGACGGACTGACCTACGCGGGGCGCGTCCGCGCGGCGCGCAGCGACACCGACCTCATCGACACGTTCCTCGCGCACGTCCGCGACGGCGAGGGCGCCTCAGCCCGGGAGGCGGAGCTCATCCGCGACCTCATCGACGAGAGATCGCTCGCGGAGGCGTCTGCGTGAGGCTGCATCGACTCGAACTGGAGGGGTTCGGTCCCTTCCGTGAGCGGCAGGTGGTCGACTTCGACGCTTTCGCCGACGACGGGATCTTCCTCATCGCGGGGCGCACTGGCGCAGGCAAGTCGAGTGTGCTCGACGGCGTGTGCTTCGCGCTCTACGGCGGCGTGCCGCGCTACGACGGCGTGGAGCGACGGCTGCGCAGCGACCATTGCGGGCCCGATGACCCCACGTCGGTGACCGTCGAGTTCAGCGCGGCCGGTGGGAGCTGGCGGGTGACCCGCTCGCCGGAGTATGAGCGGGCGAAGAAGCGCGGCAGCGGAACGACGCTCGTGGGCGCCGATGCGCAGCTCGACGAATGGAACGGCGCCGGCTGGATCGGGCGAGCCTCCGGGGCCCGCAACGTCGGCCTGGCGCTGGAGGACGTGCTCGGGCTCAGCCAGCAGCAGTTCCTGCAGGTGATCCTGCTCGCGCAGAACCGGTTCGCCGAGTTCCTGCTCGCCAAGAACGACGAACGCCAGCGGCTGCTGCGGCGGCTGTTCGGAACCCGTACCTACGAGGACTACCAGTCGGCGCTGGAACAGCGTCGCAAAGACGCCGAGCAGGCGCTCGCCTCGGCCGGCGAAGGCGTGTCACTCCTCCTCGGCGAGGCCGAGCGAATCCTCGCCGCTGCCGAGCTCAGCGCCGAGGATGGGGCAGTCGCGGCCGATGTCGAGTCCCGCTTCGGCTCCGCCGACCTCGGCGCGCAGCGTGCGGCCTATCGTGCCGAGACATCCATCCGGGACCGGGATGCCGCAGACCTCGCTCACCGCGACGCCGAGGCATCGCACACCGCCGCGAAGGCGCTGCGCGACGCCCAGGAGCGTCGAGCGCGCTCGCGCGCGACCCTCGCGGAGCTCGAAGTGCTCCTGCCGAAGATCGCCGCGGATCGGGCCGTGCTCGATCGCGCGCACACGGCCGAAGCGCTGCGCGGGTCCATCGAGGCCGCGGCACGCGCGGCGGCGAGGGCCGCGACGGCCGCGTCCGACGTCGATGCCGCCCGGACGGCATGGGCCGCGGGGGGAGACGATCCCGACGTCGATGCCGCCGACCTCGAACGCGTCGTCGATGAGCTGACGGGCGACCTCGCGCTGTGGACCGCGGCCGCCCTGCAGGAGCGCGAGCTCGCCGTCGCGCTGAGACACCTCGCCGAGGACGAAGCCACCGCTAGCGAATTCGAACAGGATCTGGCCGGCCTGGACGAGGGCCGCGCGGCGATCCCCTCGACCATCGCGAAGATCGACGAGGAGCTCGTTCAGGCCCGGGTGCTCGCCGACCGCCTCGAAGGCGCGAAAGATCGCCTGACGACGGTCACCGGTCGTCTGGCATCGGCGCGCGAGGCCGAGCGCCTCCAGATCGTCCTCCGAGACGCCGAGGCCGCCTACCTCGCCGCGAGCGGCCGGCACGACGAGGCCCGCACCCGCGTGACCGATCTGCTGCGCCGTCGTCTCGCGGGGCACGCGGGGGAGCTCGCGCAGGGGCTTGTCGCGGGCGAACCGTGCGCGGTTTGCGGGGCCACCGAGCACCCGCAGCCGGCGGCTCCGTCCGATGAGCCGGTAGGCGACGACGTCATCGCGGCGGCCGAGCAGGTTCGCGACGCCGCGGCGACGGCGGAATCCGCCGCTCGTGCGCAGGCCGACGCGGCACGCAGCGAGTGCGCCGCGGCGGTGGCGAGCGCCGGCGGTGAGTCGGTAGACGCTCTGGAGCAGGTCCATGCGGAGGCAGCCGCCGAGGTCTCGACCTCCCGGTCCGCCGCGGAACGACGCGACCGTCTCGCGGCGCAGCGCCAGGACCTCCAGGACGCCGATGCCGCCGTCGTCGCCGAGYGGGAACGCCTGGCAGGCGACCTCGCAGCGCTGCGGCTCGCGATCGCCGCAGCGTCGGCGGAAGTGGCGGCGACCAGTCGCACCATCGACGCGGCGCGTGCGGACTTCCCCTCCGTCCAGGACCGGATCGACCGGGCCACCGAGCGCCGAGATCGGGCACGCGTCCTCGCCGAGGCGCTCAGCGCCGACCGTGCGGCCGAGCGCGCCCGCCGCGAGACCGCAGGCGATCGGGATGACCGGGTGGCGGCATCGGACTTCTCCGACGCCGCTGAGGCGACCGCGGCTCTTCGCGACACGGACACCCGGGCGACGCTCGACGCCGGTATCCGCGAACACGAAGCAGCACTCCGGGCCGAGCGCGATCGGCTGCGCGAGCTGGAGCTCGAGCTTGCTGGCGCACCTGAGGACCTCATCGATCTCGAGCCGTCGAGCGCAGCCCTCGCCGCGGCCCGCGACCGCTGGAGTCGTGCCGTCGACCAGGCGGCCGAGGCCTCGCAGACTTCAGCGCGCGTGGCCGACCTCATCGACCGCGCGCGGACGGCCCACGCTGCCCTCGGCGACCTCGCGGCGGACAGCGCCGTCGTCACCCGCCTGGCGAACACGGTCGCGGGGCGCGCGCCGAACACCCACCGGATGACGCTCGAGTCGTTCGTGCTCGCGGCAGAGCTCGAAGAGATCGTGCTCGCCGCGAACCTGCGCCTCGGAGCGATGACCGCGGGACGCTACCTGCTGCAGCACACCGATGCGCGAGCCGCCCGCGGGGCGTCGTCCGGACTCGGGCTCGAGGTCATGGACGCCTACACCGGTCAGACCCGGCCACCGCACTCGCTGTCCGGCGGCGAAACGTTCCTCGCCTCGCTCGCGCTCGCGCTCGGGCTCGCCGAGGTGGTCACCGCCCGCGCCGGAGGGGTGCGACTCGACACTCTCTTCATCGACGAGGGCTTCGGCTCACTGGACGCCGACACCCTCGAACTCGCGATGCGCACCCTCGACGAGCTGCGCCAGGGCGGCCGCACTGTCGGCGTCATCAGCCACGTCGAGACGATGAAGGAGCAGCTGCCCGCTCAGCTGCTCGTCGAGGCGAGCACTCGCGGGCCGAGCGTCATTCGCCAGGATGTCGCGTCGACCGTCTGATTCCACAGCGTGCGCGCGTGTGATTGTGCGATCTTCCCAGCGCGGGATAGGGTGTGCGCGAGCCAGGCCCCTGGGGGACCTGCCGAAACCCGAAATCGCCGGAGATGTCGGTCGTGCACGCCCGTTCACGAACTCGCCGGTGTGGCATCGCTGGGGAGAGACCATGCACACAACTCGTAAGGCGCGCCGCATCCTGGCCACCGTCGTCACTGGCGCCGTGATCGTCGCCGGATCGCTGCTGGGCGGGTCCGCAGCCACGGCGGCCACGACGCTGCTGCTCCCGGCCCCGACAGCGATGGCCGCCCTCGGCGACTCCATCACGCAGGCGCTCATGACCTGCAGCAGCCTCTCCGGGTGTCCGGTGAACTCCTGGTCGACCGGTTCGGCGGCCAGCGTGCCTTCCCACGCCAAGCAGCTCGGCATACTTCCGGCCAAGGCTTTCAACGATTCCGTGTCGGGGGCCAAGGCCAGCGCACTGCCCGCGCAGGCGACGAAGGCGGTCGGTCAGGCCGCCGGCTATGTGACGATCGAGATTGGTGCGAACGACGCCTGCGCCAAGACGGTGGCGGCCATGACGCCGGTCGGGAAGGTCGGGGATGGCGCCGCCGGCACCTTCGCGACCAGCATCTCCACCGCACTGGCGACGCTCGCGGCCAGCCCCTCGCAGCCGCAGATCTTCGTGGCCTCGATCCCGAGCCTCAAGCAGCTTTACGAAGTGAACAAGAGCAGCTCGAGCGCTCGCTTCACCTGGACTGTGCTCGGAATCTGCCAGTCGATGCTGGCGAGCCCCACGAGCACCAAGCAGACCGACCTCGACCGCCGCATTGCGGTGCAGGCCCAGGTGGACGCCTACAACGCGGTGCTGGCTGACGTGTGCAGCAAGACCCCACGGTGCCGCTTCGACGCCACCGTCGCGACCACCGTTTTCGTTGCAAGCGACATCTCGACACGGGACTACTTCCACCCGTCGCTGGCGGGACAGGTCAAGCTCGCTCAGAACACCTGGGCCCAGACGCAGTACGTCAAGTAGCCGCTCAGGTCTGATCGGCGTGGCGCGCCGCCGCTCGATTGTGCGATCTTCCCGGCCGGCGTAAGGTTTGCGCCATCGGCCTGGGGGTCGTTGACCCGAAAACTCCGGTGACATCGGACGTGAGCACGACCGCGCGATGATCCGGCCAGACTCCGATGGGGAGAGAGCCATGAACGAACCACGTCGGACGCGCGGTGTCGTCGCCGCACTCATCGTCGGAGCCGTCCTCGTCGCCGGCTCGATGATCGGAAGTGCAGGAGCCTCGGCCGCGCCCGGCGCGAAGCCTTCGCCTGCGCCAACTGCAACGTCCACCCAGGCGCCGGCGCCCAAGGGAAAGCCGACCAGAACGCCGATCGCGACGCCCACGTCGACGCCCACCTCGACCCCCACGTCGACCCCGACCTCGACGCCCACGTCCACGCCCACGTCCACGCCCACGTCGACGCCGACTTCGACCCCTACCGCGACGCCCACTGCGACGCCGACAGCAACGCCCACCGCGACGCCGACCTCGACCCCAGCACCGACGAAGAWCGTTGCCGCACTCGGTGACTCCATCACGCAGGCGATGTCGTCGTGCGGAAGCATCAGTGACTGCCCGGCGAACAGCTGGGCGACGGGCACCAACGTGACCGTGCAGTCCGTCGCCTCGCGGCTTGGAGCGACAACCCGCTTCAACGATTCGGTCAGTGGCGTCAAGGCAGACGCCCTGCTCGGACAGGCGAAGCAGGCGGTCGCTCAGCAGGCGCAGTATGTGACGATCGAGATCGGTGCGAACGACGCCTGCACCCCGTCGGTCGCGACGATGACCGACCACCAGGTCTACTCCGCCAACATTTCTGCAGCCCTCACCGAGCTCTCGAAGCCGACCGGCTCACACCCGAAGATCTTCGTCGCATCGATCCCGAACCTCCTGACGCTGTACTCCGTCAACGCGAGCAGCCTCAGTGCCCGGTTTATCTGGACTCTGGGGGGCGTCTGCCAGTCGATGCTGGCGAATGCCGGAAGCACCCAGCCCGCGGATGTCCAGAGGCGCAATGACGTGCAGGCGCGAGTCACCGCCTACAACGCGGCGCTCGCCGCTCTCTGCACCGCCGCGATCAACTGCACCTTCGACGGAAACGCCATCGCAACCACGGCGTTCCTTTCCAGCGACATCTCGACGAACGACTACTTCCACCCGTCGCTGGCCGGGCAGACGAAGTTCGCGGGGGTCGCCTGGACGGCCTCGCACTGGGTGCCGTAGGCCCAACCGATCAGGCGCCGTACTCGTCCTGGATTCGCTCGCGCAGCTGGTGACTGCAGGCGGTCACGGTTTCGCGCCAGTCGGTCAGAGCGCCGTCCTGTGCGCGATCCGAGACCGCCTTCAGCACGCGGATCGGCACGCCGAACCGCTCGGCCACCCACACATAGGCGTAGGTCTCCATGTCGACGAGGCCCGCACCCAGCGGCCGGATCACCGAAACGGCCTCAGCGTCATCGACGAAGTGGTCGCCAGTGGCGATCGTGACGCCTTCCCGCCCGAGTTCGAGGCGGGTCGGCAGCGAGACGTGCTGGCCGACGATCCCGTCGATGTCGGTCACGTCATGCTGGATCGCTGAACCGACTTCGTAGACGGATGCCTCGAGCAGAGGGTCGATCGCCCCGGCCGTGCCGACCACGACGATCTCGTCGTAGTCCGCGGCCTGCAGCGCGCGGGTGAGCTCGAAGGCGCCCTGCAGCTTGCCGGGTCCGGTGACCAGGCGGTCGAATCCGGGGAGTTCGGCGGGAAAGGCGATCAGTTCGGCCTCGAGGGCCGCGACGAGGAGTCTCACCGCGCCAGTCTGTCAGGACGGCCTGAGCGCGACGCTCAGCTTCCGCCGGAGATGATCCCGATGATGCCCGACCCCAGCATGTAGACCCCCACGGCCCCGACGACGACCCAGATGGCGATCCGGGACGGCGAGGGCTTCTTCGAGTCGGGTGCGGGGCTGCTCACCCTTCGAGGGTACGTCCATTCCGCCTGGGCATCAGCCGCGCAGCCCGATAGGGCGGACGAGGATCTGGCGTTCGTCGCGCACCCACCGCGCGCGCACCGCCCGGAATTCGGCCCGGGTGGCGAAGCGGTAGCGATACGAGACCACCCGCACCCAACGCGGTCGCTCGCCGCGGAACGGGTCGCGGGCGAGCAGGCGCAGGGTCGCGGCATCCGCTTCCAGGAGGCGGAAGAGGAACACCTGGAACCAATCGTCGAGCGACCGCCCGAGCGGGAGGAACCACATCAGCCAGTCCAGCCTCAGGTGATAGGGCGCCCATTGGCGCGGGATCCGGCGGACGTCGCCTGGTTTGCCCTTGAAGTCGTACTCACGCCAGTCCGCGGCATCCGGATTGTGGTCGAGCGTCCCCTCGACGACGTACTCGATCCGGCGCTTCGTGACGGTGCCGAACGCACCGTAGGCGTTGGCGAGCTGCCAGCGGTTGAAGCTCGCGTTCATGAGCTGCCTGCGGGCGGTGAGATTGCGGGCCGCCGGCCAGCTGATCACGAGGTAGAGCACGCCCACGGCGCTCGTGACGACGAGCCACGGCCCAGCGATCGCAGCGGCCGGTCCCTGAGCCTGTCGGAGGGCGGGCAGCCCGATCGCCGAGAACGCGAGCACGATCGTGGCCCAGTTCAGCCACGCGAAGTTTCCGGTGAGCACGAGCCACAGCTGCGTGGCGAGGACGACGGATGCCGCGACCGCGCCGACGATCGCCGGCACCGGTCCTGGCACCACGAGCCCGAGGATCGGCGCGAACAGGAACCACGGCACGACCAGCTGCGCGAAGTGGTTGCCGATGACCTCGAACCGATGGAACCACCTGGGGAGGAGGTGCGCCTGACGGCTGAGCGGACCAGGCATCGGCTGCGTCTCGTGGTGGTAGGTGAGTGCGGTGAGATCGCGCCACTCCCGCCCACCGCGGATCTTGATCATCCCCGCGCCGAACTCGAGCCGGAACAGCAGCCACCAGAACAGCACGATCACCGCGGTCGCTGGCGGCTGGTCATCCGAACCGAGGAAGGCGGCGAGGAACCCCGCCTCCAGCAGCAGCATCTCCCAGCCGAAGCCGTAGAAGGTCTGCCCGATGTTCACGATCGACATGTACGCGCCCCACAGCAGGAGGAAGCACAGCGCCGGCACCCAGGGCGGCCCCAGCTGCGGGAGCCCCGCGACCAGGGCCGCGGACACGATGATCCCGCCCGCACAGAGCACCACCAGGCGCCGGTCGGTGTACCGCAGCCATCGGAACAGCGTGGGACGCAGCATCCGTCCCCGGCTCTTCGATGACCGCGCCCACTCGAGCAGCTCGGGGGCGGGGAGGAGGCCGTGCTCGCCGAGGAGCGGCCGGAACTGGTTCAAGCTCGAGAGGAAGGCGATGAGGTAGAGCGCGGCAATCCCGCGCTGGAGCACCTGCCGCGCGAACTCGAAGTCGACCGCCGCGAACCCGTCCATGGGTCAGTCCTCGAAGAGGTCCTCGAGTTCGACCGGAATTCCGGCGGCGTCGGTGAGGGCCTGGCGCGCTGCGAACCACCCCGGCATGCCGGTGATCCCGGGACCGGGCGGAGTCGACGCCGAAGCCAGGTAGACCCCGCGCAGCGGCGTGCGCCACGGGGTGCGCGAGACGACCGGCCGGCGGAACGCCTGGGCGAAGGTGAAGGCGCCGCCGAGGATGTCGCCGCCGATGTCCGACGGGTTGAAGGCGGCGCGGTCCGCGGCGCTCATCGAGTGCGACGCGAGGATCCGGTCGCGGAACCCCGGCGCGAACCGCTCCACCTGACGGGTGACGAGCTCGGTCGGGTCGAGCGTGGACCCGGACGGCACGTGGAGGTACGCCCACAGCACCTGCTTGCCGTCCGGCGCCCGCGAGTCGTCGAGGATCGACGGCTGCACGGCCAGCACATACGGCGCGTCGCTCACCCGGCCTGCGGCGACCGCGTTCTCGCTCGCTTCGATCTCGGCGCGGGTTCCGCCGAGGTGCACGGTCGGCGCGCGGCCGACGTCCGGGTGCGACCAGGGCACCGGGCCGTCGAGCRCGAAGTCGACCTTCGCGGCGCCCGCCCCATAGCGATAGCGCCGGATGCCGCGGGCATACCGTGCAGGCAGGTCGGGGTGGGTCAGCACGAGGCGCGGCGAGGTGTCGAGCAGCAGGAGGTCACCGGCATCCGGATCTCCCCAATCGAGTGTCGCGAGCGAGGTGACGTTCGAGTTGGTGCGCACCTCGCCACCGTGCGCGCGCAGGTCGGCGAGCAGCGCGTCCGAGATCGACTGCGCACCACCACGTGGATACGCCCAGCCGTCCGGCCCGTGGGCGTGCGCCAGCAGGAACAGCGCCGAAGCCGCCGCGCCGACCGTGGGCAGCTGGGAGTTGGCGTGTGCCACGACCCCGGCGTAGAGCGCATCCGCCTCCTCGGTCGCGAAGGTGCGGCGTCCGAGCGACGTGCCCAGCTCCAGGGCGCGCAGACCAAAGCGCGCGGTCGTCACCGGATGCCGCGGCATCCGGATCAGCTGATTGCCGGTGAAGTCGACCACGCCGTCGAGATGCTCGCCGAGCGGCCGGACGACGGCCTTCCAGGCGCGGCCGTCGGGGCCGAGGGCGTCGGCGGTGCGGTCGATGTCGCGCCACGCGATCGCCGCACGGCCCTCGCCCGCTGCGCCGTCGAGGAGCTGCGCGAACGAGGCCTCCGGCACGATCCACGAGGTTCGCTCGCGAAGCCCGAAGGCACGGAAGAAGGGTGAGCTCAGCGCCGCGGGGTGCACGGCCGAGCAGACGTCGTGCCGGAAGCCCGGGAGGGTAAGCGGGGCGGTGCGGACGCCGCCGCCGATCGTGCTCGACGCCTCGAGCACCACCACCTCGAGGCCCGCCCGGGCGAGCGCGACCGCCGCGGCGAGTCCATTGGGCCCGCTGCCGACGACGGTCGCGCGCCTGGCCATGGGGTCAGTCTCCCACTGCGGCGAGGGTCTTCGCGCCGGATGAGTGCGTGCAGTCAGGCCGACAGTCCCGGCGTTCGCCGAGGGCGTCGGGCGCGCTGAGTGCAGGTGACCACGGGATGCGCCAAGATGAAGTGCGATCGTCCGCAGGAAGAGGTGCTCTATGGAATCCGTGCTGCTCGACACCCCGAGTGGGATCGGCGCCCGACTGGGCTGGGACCCGAAGCTCCCCGAGCACGACCGCAAGCGCATTCTGGCGCGGCAGATCATCTCGGCCCGGATGGGCGTCGAGGAGAAGGCCGTGCGCATCCACCGCGAAGCGCCCGCGCAGTTCGGCTTCCACACCCAGCTCTTCGCCGAGATCGACGAGAAGGAGCTGCCGCTGGAGATCCGCACCGCGAGCTTCCGCGGAGCGACGGTGGCGGTGGTCGCCGACGACGGCGTGCAGCTCGGCATCGACCTGCGCGACACGCAGCCTGACGAAGCCACGCTGGCCGATATGCGCAAGCACTCGCACATGGTCAACATCGATGACATGTCGGCACTGATCTCGCACTGGACCAAGGTGCAGGCCGTCCGCGAGGCCGACGGCCGCGGCGTGCGGATGAAGCCCGAGTACGTTCGGCTCGACCTCTCCAAGCACAAGGGCTGGATCCCCGACCGCCCGGTGCACTACTCGCTGGTCGACCTGTCCCGCGACGGGTGGGTCATCACCCTCGCCTACTCGAACGAGTCCTGACCCGCGCCCGACCTAGTCCTCGACGAGGTCGGGGAGCGCGGACTTCAGCTCGGCGATCCAGGCGCGCGCGTTGCCGTCCGACGGGGCGCGCCAGTCGCCGCGCGGCGACAGCGAGCCCGCCGGCGACACCTTGGGGCCGTTCGGGATCGCCGATCGCTTGAACTGCGCGAACGCGAAGAAGCGGTTCAGGAACACGTGCAGCCACTTCGCGACGGTCGGCAGGTCGTACGCGTAGCGGTCTTCGGAGGGGAATCCGGGGGGCCAGGCTCCGGCATCCGCGTCCTGCCATGCCCGCTCCGCGAGGAAGGCGATCTTCGAGGGCCGGAACCCGTAGCGCAGGATGTGGAACAGCGCGAAGTCGTGCAGGGCGTACGGGCCGATGCGATCCTCGGTGGACTGCATGCGGCCGTCCTGGCCGGCGGGCACGAGCTCGGGGCTGATCTCGGTGTCGAGCACCGCCTGCAGCACCTCTTTGGCGTGGTCGCCCAGCGGGGTGGTCTCGTCGTCGTGCGCGATCACCCACCGGATGAGGTGCTGGATGAGCGTCTTGGGCACGCCCGGGTTCACCGCGTAGTGGCTCATCTGGTCGCCGACCCCGTAGGTCGACCAGCCCAGGGCGATCTCGGAGAGGTCTGAGGTGCCGATGACGATGCCGCCGTGCTGATTGGCGAGCCGGAAGAGGTAATCGGTGCGCAGCCCCGCCTGAACGTTCTCGAAGGTGATGTCGTGCACCGGCTCGCCGTCGGCGTAGGGGTGCCCGATGCGATCGAGCAGCTCCAAAGCGGCGGGGCGGATGTCGATCGTCTCGATCGACGCGCCCACCGCTTCGGCCAGGGCGATCGCGTTGGCCTTGGTGTGCTCGCTGGTGGCGAATCCGGGCATCGTGTAGGTCAGGATGTCGCTGCGCGGCCGGCCGAGCCGGTCCATCGCGCGCGCAACCACGAGCAGCGCGTGCGTCGAGTCGAGGCCGCCGCTGAGTCCGAGCACGGGCTTCGGGCCGCCGATCGCGCTGATCCGCTGCACCAGGCCCGAGACCTGGATGCTGAACGCCTCGTAGCAGTCCTGGGCGAGCCTGGCCGGGTCGTCGGGCACGAACGGGAACCGGTCGAGGGTGCGCTTCAGGCCGATGTCGGCGGCGGGCGGGTCGAGCTCGAAGTGCACCGTCCGGAAGTAGGCGTCGTGGGTGCGGCGGTTGTCGTCGAACGTCCCCTGCCGGAGCCGATCCTGGCGGAGCCGATCGAGGTCGACGTCGGCGACGCTCCGGCGAGGGCCGTCCGGGAAGCGCTCGGTCTCGACGAGCAGAGTGCCGCCCTCGTAGATCATGGTCTGGCCGTCCCACGAGACGTCGTTCGTGGACTCGCCGGCGCCGGCCGCGGCATAGGCGTAGGCGGCCAGGCAGCGAAGGGACTGCGACTGGCAGAGCGCCTTGCGATCGTCCGCGCGGGCGATCGTGATCGGGCTGCCGGACAGGTTGAGCAGCACCGTGGCGCCCGCGAGGGCCGCGAGCGACGACGGCGGGATCGGCACCCAGACGTCTTCGCACACCTCGGCGTGCAGGACGAGACCGGGCACATCGAGGGCCTCGAACAGCAGGTCGGGCCCGAACGGGGCCTCGAGGTCGGCCACCCGGATGTCTTCGCCCTGCTGGTCGTCGCCGGGCGCGAACCAGCGGCGCTCGTAGAACTCGCGGTAGGTCGGCAGGTACGACTTCGGCGAGACGCCCAGCAGCTCGCCGCGGTGGATCACGACGGCGCAGTTGTACAGGCGGTTGCGATGGCGCAGCGGCGCGCCCACGACGAGCACGGGGAAGAGATCGACGGATGCCTCGACCAGCCGTGCGACGGCGGCCTCGACGGCGTCGAGCAGGGCATCCTGCATCAGGAGGTCGTCGATCGAGTACCCGCTGAGACACAGCTCGGGGAAGACGGCGACGGCGACCGACTCGGCATCGCATTCTCGGGCCGCCTGCAGCACAGCCTCGGCGTTCGAAGCCGGGTCGGCGATCGCGACGGGAATGGTGCAGGCGGCGACGCGCGCGAAGCCATGCCGATAGGCGCTCTCGAACGGGAGGGCTGTGCTCACCGTCCCAGTCTGGCAGGTGGCGGGTCGGCCTCGACAGGCGACGCGCGCGCGGGCATGTCGGGGCTCGCGGCTATCGTCGAGGGCGGAAGGGCATCATGCGATACATCGAAGGCGAAGGCCGGATCGTCTGGAGTGCGAGCGACCTGAAAGCCGCCGCCGAGTGCGAGTTCGCGTGGCTGCGGGCGATCGACGCACGACTGGGTCGTGTGCCGGCGGTGGTCGAGCCGGAAGATCTCACCCTGGCACGCGCCGGCCGCCTCGGCGGAGAGCACGAGCTTCGCGCCCTCGCCGCCTACCGGGCGGCGCACGGCGAACGCGTGGTCGAGATYGCCGCGGCGCGGTCGACGGATGCCGCGGCTCTCGCCGAAGCCGTCGCGCGGACGAATGAAGCACTGGCGTCCGATGACGTGACGGTGATCTACCAGGCCGCGTTCTCGACCCCCGACTTCGTCGGCTTCGCCGACTTCCTCGTGCGCGACCCTTCGACAGGCTCAGGGCAGGCTCCACATGAGGCCGGCCGCTGGATCGTGCAGGACACCAAGCTCGCGCGGCGCGCCAAGGTCACCGCGCTCATGCAGCTCGCGGCCTATGTCGATCAGCTCGATCGCCTCGGGGTGCCGCGCGCCGATCGGGTGGAACTGCTGCTCGGCGACGGCACGGTGAGCGTGCACGAGGTCGCCGACATCTTCCCGGTGTTCGAACTCCGCCGCGCGCGGTTGCGCGCCCTCATCGACGACCGCGAGCTGACGCTCGGCGCACAGGGCGCCGCCATCGCCTGGGGTGACGGGCGCGGAGAGCTCGGCGTCGTCGCGTGCGGTCGCTGCGCCACCTGCGACGCAGAGGTGATCGCGGGCCGCGACCTGCTGCTCGTGGCCGGGATGCGACCCGTGCAGCGCGAGCGACTTCGCGCGGCCGGCATCCTCACGATCGACGACCTCGCCACCGCGACCGCTGTGCCGGCGCGGATGAGCGCCGACACGTTCGCGATGCTGCGCACCCAGGCTCGCCTCCAGCTGGCGAGCCCGGCCGGGAGCGGCATCCCTCCGCTCGTGGCCCACCCGGAGGATGGTGGTGAGCATGCGCCCGCGACCGAATCGGGCGTGGTCGTGCCGACCTTCGAGGTTGTGCTGCCGCAGGCGCTCGGCGCGCTGCCTCGGCCCGACCTGGGCGACCTCTTCTTCGACTTCGAGGGCGACCCGCTGTACACCGAGGCGCCGGATGCCATGGGCGTCCTGCAGTGGGGGATCGACTACCTGTTCGGGTGGGTGGATCTGCGGGAGCAGTACACCCCGCTCTGGGCGCACAGCTTCGCGCAGGAGCGGGTCGCGCTGGAGACCTTCCTCGACTTCGTCGCGCTCCGCCGCCGCCAGCACCCCGGGATGCACATCTACCACTACGCGCCCTACGAGCCGACGCACCTGCTGTCGATGGCAGCGCGGCACGGCATCCGCGAATCCGACGTCGACCGACTGCTGCGCGATGGGGTGTTCGTCGATCTCTATCCGATCG
>NZ_JBFUFC010000097.1:0-13620 GCF_056403635.1 Microbacterium sp. P2_F9
TCTCGATGTTGCTCACACCGGCGCGGTCGAGGTTGGTCTGCAGCAGCTTCCGGATCTTGATGTCCTCGGCGACGTAGTCGGCGTAACGCTGGCCCGGCTTCGTGGAATCCGAGAACCAACGCGACACGTGGTCCGTGGTGATACCGAGGCGGAAGCCGTACGGGTTTACCTTCTGTCCCATTACTTGCTCGCCTTCTTACTGGTCTTTGCGGCTGCGTCAGCGACCACGGGGGTCGACAGCAGGACCGTGATGTGGCTCGTGCGCTTCTTGATCTGGAAGGCGCGGCCCTGTGCACGGGGGCGGAAACGCTTCAGCGTCGTCCCCTCGTCCACGTAGGCGTTCGCGATGTACAGATCCTGCTCATCGAGGTACTCGCCGGTCTTGTCGGCCGTGACGCGAGCGTTCGCGATGCCGGCAGCGACGAGCTTTGCGATCGGCTCGCTAGCGGCCTGCGGCGCGAACTTCAGGATGGCCAGGGCCTCCTGAGCCTGCTTGCCCTTGATCAGCGCGACGACACGACGAGCCTTCTGAGGGGTCACGCGGATGTGTCGCACGCGTGCGATGGACTCCACCATTTCTCTCTCCTCTTACGCCACCGCGTCAGCGGCGACGGCCCTTCTTGTCGTCCTTCTCGTGGCCGCGGAAGGTGCGGGTGGGCGCGAACTCGCCCAGTTTGTGGCCGACCATGGTCTCGGTGACAAACACGGGGATGTGCTTGCGACCATCGTGCACGGCGATCGTGTGACCCAGCATTGCGGGGACGATCATCGAGCGACGCGACCACGTCTTGATGACGTTCTTGGTACCGGCTTCGTTCTGAACAACCACCTTGCGGAGCAGGTGCTCGTCGACGAAGGGGCCCTTCTTAAGACTGCGTGGCATCTTCCTCTACTCCTACTTGCGCTTCTTGCCGGCGGTGCGACGGCGAACGATGTACTTGTCGCTCTCCTTTTTGGCGTGGCGGGTGCGACCCTCAGCCTGGCCCCAAGGGGAAACGGGGTGACGACCACCGGACGTCTTGCCCTCACCACCACCGTGCGGGTGGTCGACCGGGTTCATCGCGACACCGCGGACGGTCGGGCGGATGCCCTTCCAGCGGTTGCGACCGGCCTTGCCCCAGTTGATGTTCGACTGCTCGGCGTTGCCGACCTCGCCGATCGTGGCGCGGCAGCGCGCGTCCACGTTGCGGATCTCGCCCGAGGGGAGACGCAGCTGGGCGTACGGGCCGTCCTTCGCCACGAGGCGAACCGACACACCGGCCGAGCGGGCCAGCTTCGCGCCGCCGCCGGGGCGGAGCTCGATCGCGTGGATCACGGTACCGGTGGGGATGTTGCGAAGGGGCAGGTTGTTGYCGGGCTTGATGTCAGCACCGGGACCCGACTCGACGACGTCACCCTGCGACAGCTTGTTCGGCGCGATGATGTAGCGCTTCTCGCCGTCCACGTAGTGCAGCAGCGCGATGCGTGCGGTGCGGTTGGGGTCGTACTCGATGTGAGCGACCTTGGCGTCCACGCCGTCCTTGTCATTGCGACGGAAGTCGATGACGCGGTACTGGCGCTTGTGGCCACCACCGATGTGGCGGGTGGTGATGCGGCCCTGGTTGTTGCGACCACCGGTCTTGGACAGCGGGCGGAGGAGCGACTTCTCAGGCGTCGATCGGGTGATCTCGGCGAAGTCGGCCACCGACGAGCCGCGGCGACCCGGGGTCGTGGGCTTGTACTTGCGAATAGCCATGTTCTCTAGTCCTCTATCCCGACCGTCAGCCGACTGCCGTGAAGATGTCGATGGTGCCCGACTTCAGGGTCACGATGGCGCGCTTGGTGTCCTTGCGCTTTCCAGTGCCGAAGCGGGTGCGGCGGGCCTTGCCGACGCGGTTGAGCGTGTTGACCGCGGCCACCTTGACGCCGAAGATCTTCTCGATGGCGAGCTTGATCTCGGTCTTGGTCGCGCGCGGGTCCACGAGGAACGTGTACTTGCCCTCGTCGATGAGCCCGTAGCTCTTCTCGGAGACGACCGGCTTCAGGATGACGTCCCGCGGGTCCTTGTTGATTCCGGTCATGCCGAGACCTCCTCGGTGTCGGCCTCTGCTGCGGCGTTCGCGGCGAGCTTCTTCGCAACGAACGCGTCATAGGCGGCCTTGGTGAAGACGATGTCGTCGGAGACGAGCACGTCGTAGGCGTTCAGCTGGTCGAAGGTCAGCACGTGAACGTACGCGAGGTTGCGCAGGCTCTTGGTGCTGATCTCGTCATTGCGCTCGATCACGACGAGGACGTTCCGCTTGCGCGGGGCGAACTCGGTGAGGACGGCGTTGGCCGCCTTCGTCGAGGGGGCGCCGTCGATCCCGAAGGAGTCGACGACGTGCAGACGGTCGCCCCGAGCGCGGTCGCTGAGCGCACCCAGGAGGGCGGCGGCGATCATCTTCTTGGGGGTGCGCTGCGAGTAGTCACGCGGCTTCGGGCCGTGGACGATGCCACCACCGGTCATGTGCGGCGCGCGGATCGAGCCCTGACGGGCGTTACCGGTGCCCTTCTGCTTGAAGGGCTTGCGGCCGGCGCCGGAGACCTCACCGCGACGCTTGGTCGAGTGGGTACCCTGGCGAGCCGCCGCGCGCTGCGCGACGACGACCTGGTGGATGAGCGGGATGTTCGTCTTGACGTCGAAGATCGCGGCGGGCAGCTCCACGGAGCCTGCCTTCTTGCCATCTGCACTTCGGACGTCGAGCGCGAGAGTCGAATCAGCCATGGACTCAGGCCCCCTTCACTGCGTTGCGGACGTAGACGATGCGGCCGCGCGCGCCGGGGACGGCGCCCTTGACGAGCAGCAGACCCTTCTCGGCGTCGACCGCGTGGATCGTGAGGTTGAGGACGGTGACGCGCTCGCCACCCATCCGGCCGGCCATGCGCATGCCCTTGAAGACACGGCTGGGGGTCGACGATGCGCCGATCGAGCCGGGCTTGCGGTGGTTGCGGTGCGAACCGTGCGAAGCCGAGACGCCCTTGAAGTTGTGACGCTTCATGACACCGGCGAAGCCCTTGCCCTTGCTGGTGCCGACGACGTCGACCAGCTGGCCGGCCTCGAAGGTGCTCTCCGCGGTCAGCTCCTGACCGAGTGAGTAGTCGGAGGCGTTGGCGGTGCGAACCTCGGTGAGGTGGCGGCGGGGGGTCACGCCGGCAGCCTCGAAGTGGGCCGTGAGCGGCTGGTTGACCTTACGGGGGTCGATCTGCCCGTAGGCGATCTGAACCGCGTTATAGCCGTCGCGCTCGGGGGTGCGAACCTGGGTCACCACGTTCGTGGCAACCTCGATGACGGTGACGGGAATGAGCTTGCCATTCTCGTTCCAGACCTGGGTCATGCCGAGCTTCGTGCCCAGCAGTCCCCGCGAAATCCTGTTGTTGATGTCAGCCATGTCGAACCTCAGAGCTTGATCTCGATGTTGACATCGGCCGGCAGGTCGAGACGCATCAGCGAGTCGACGGCCTTGGGCGTCGGGTCGATGATGTCGATCAGACGCTTGTGGGTGCGCATCTCGAAGTGCTCACGGCTGTCCTTGTACTTGTGCGGCGACCGGATGACGCACACGACGTTCTTCTCGGTCGGAAGGGGCACGGGGCCCACAACCGTTGCACCAGCACGGGTCACGGTGTCGACGATCTTGCGGGCCGACGAATCGAGGCCGGCGTGATCGTACGACTTCAGGCGAATGCGGATCTTCTGTCCCGCCATTGTCTGCTCACTCTCATTCCGCGTCTTACCGACCTGGGCTCCCCAGGGGCATCGGACGCACGGTGGCGCTTGCGCGCCATGGCACTTCTCTGCACTGCTCTGCAGTGCGTTGCTGCACCGCTGTTCTCATGTCAATCCGGATGCCTCGGCATCCGGCTCCTCCACACCCAGGCACGCGCGGACGCAAGCGTCCCCATCTGTCTGAGGTGTCGGATTTTGGTTCTGCTGCCCGCGGCCTAGACGATGATGCTTTCGCGTCGTCTATGCACTGCCCTGGCAGTGATCCAGCGCACGCCAAGAGGGGCGCCGGAATGTGGAACCTCACTAGTCTACGTGTCACCCGGGCGTGTCGCAAACTCGGGCGTGTCGCGGATCTCGCTGCGAGGGACATTCCCAGGATCGCAGACGCCCGCGCTCCGCGGGATCACGATCCGGACACTTGACTCATGACAAGAGGAGCAACCGTGGCAGAATGACAGGGCCGTCGCTTGGGGGAGCGGCACGCTGTGCCATGGGCACCGCAAGCCCAGGTGGCGGAAGGGGGGATTCGCGTGACGTCGAAAGTGGTCGGATCGGCAAGAGAGCCGATCGACCGGGCGAAGTCATTTCGCTCACCGAGCAGACCGGCACCCGAACAGGGTGCGCCGGCTCGCTCGACGCGCGATGCCCGCGGCGGCGCAGACTGGCGGGCGCGCTACGCCCGGCGGCTGTGGATCAGCGACCTGCTCGTGCTCACCGTCGTCATCTACGGAACCCAGGTGGCCTGGTTCGGCCTGGGCAATGCCCAGGTGTCGATCCGCGAGGACTCGCGCCTGAGCAACGTCTCGTACTGGATCTTCTCGACCGTGCTGCTCGCGCTGTGGATGTGGGGCCTCAGCCTCGCCGACTCACGCAGCGACCGGGCGATCGGCACCGGCGCCGCAGAGTACGTCAGGGTCATCTCGGTCAGCACGCGCCTGTTCGGCCTGATCGCGATCGCCGCGTTCCTGCTGCGCGTCGACGTCGCGCGCGGGTATCTGCTGATCAGCCTGCCCCTCGGCATCCTGGCCCTCCTGTTCGAGCGATGGATGTGGCGCAAGTGGCTGATCCGCCAGCGGGCCAAGGGCCACTGGAGCGCCACCGTGCTCCTGGTGGGGTCCGAGGCATCCGTCGCCCAGATCGGGGCGGCCCTGCGCCGCACGCCGAGCGCCGGCTACCGGATCGTCGGAGCCTGCACCCCGGGCGGCAAGCCCGGCGGCACGGTGCGCGACACGGACATCCCGATCGTCGGAGGAGTGCAGGACGTCCTGGACGTGCTCCTGCATCTCGACGCGGACACCGTCGCGGTCACCAGCGCCGATGAGCTGCCGCCGTCGGGAGTGAAKCGCATCTCGTGGGCGCTCGAGACCGGCAGCCGCCACCTCGTCCTCGCGCCGGCCATCGCCGACGTCGTCGGTCCGCGCATCCAGACCCGACCGGTCGCGGGCCTTCCGCTGATCCACGTCGAGACGCCGCGCTACAGCATGGGCCAGCGATTCGTGAAGCGCGCGCTCGACATCCTGCTCGCCGCCATCGGCATCGTGCTGCTGAGCCCGGTGATGGCGATCATCGCCATCATGATCGCCTCGACCTCGTCCGGCCCCGTGCTGTTCTGGCAGCGCCGCGTCGGCTTCGACGGCCGGGAGTTCCGGATGCTCAAGTTCCGCACGATGGTCAACGGCGCCGAGTCGATGCTGCCTGACCTGCTGGCGCAGCGCGACTCCGGCAACGAAGTGCTCTTCAAGATGCTCGTCGACCCGCGGGTCACCCCGCTCGGGCGCCGGCTGCGCCGCTACAGCCTCGACGAGATCCCCCAGCTGTTCAACGTCCTCGGCGGGTCGATGTCGCTCGTCGGTCCCCGCCCCGCGCTGCCGACCGAAGTCGCGCGGTACGACGAGCACGTGCATCGCAGGTTCCTCGTCAAGCCGGGCATCACCGGCATCTGGCAGATCAGCGGGCGCTCGACCCTCTCCTGGGAGGAGTCGGTGCGCATCGACCTCGCCTACGTGGAGAACTGGTCGCTGGTCGGCGACGTCGTCATCCTCCTCAAGACGCTGCGTGCCGCCCTCGCCCCGGGGAGAACGGCCGCATGACGTGACGGGGCTGATCGTCAACGAGTGGATCGAGGCGGCGGGCGGGGCGGAGCGGGTGCTGGCTCGGCTCGCGACCCTCTTCCCCGACGCCGACCTGCTGTGCCTCTGGAACGACGACCGGACGCGGTTCCCCGATCGCACCGTGCGTGAGACCTGGCTCGCGCGCACCCCGCTGCGCCGCCACAAGGCGCTCGCCCTGCCGGTCATGCCGATCACCTGGCGCCTCCCCCGGCAGACCAGCCACGACTGGACGCTCGTGAGCTCGCACGCGTTCGCCCATCACGTGCGGGTGGAAGGCGACGGACCCAAGTACGTCTACGTCCACACCCCGGCGCGCTACCTGTGGGCGCCGGAGCTCGATCGGCGGGGTGACAACCTCGCGGTCAAGATCGCCGGCCCGCCGCTGCGCGCGCTCGACAAGCGCACCGCCCAGCATTCAACCGGACTCGCCGCCAACAGCCGCTTCGTCGCAGACCGGATCGAACGCTCCTGGGGACGCACCGCGCAGGTGATCCATCCGCCCGTCGATGTCGCGGGGATCGTACGAGGGGACTGGCGCGAACAGCTGACCGATGCCGAGCGGCGCACGCTCGATGCGCTCCCCGACGACTTCGTGCTCGGCGTCTCGCGTTTCATCCCCTACAAGCGGCTCGACACCGTGATCCAGATCGGCGAGCTGCTGGACCGGCCCACCGTGGTGGCCGGGTTCGGTCCGCTCGAGGCGGAGCTGCGGGCTCAGGCCGCCGAGTCCCGGGTGCCGGTGCACATTCTGCTGCGGCCGAGCGACGCCATGGTGCGGGCGCTCATGGCGAAGGCGGGTCTGTTCGTCTTCCCCCCGATCGAGGACTTCGGCATCGTGGCCGTCGAGGCGATGGCGGCGGGCACCCCGGTGATGGCCAACCGCGTGGGCGGGTCCGGCGAGTCAGTGCTGGAGGGCGTCGGCGGCGCGCTGTTCGATCCGCGCTCCGCGGAGGAGGCGCTCGCGGCCGCGGCCGTCTGCGCAGGCCTCCCGCGCGCCGGCATCACCGAGCATGCCTGGCGATTCGACGCCACCCAGTTCGATCGCGCGCTCACCGCATGGCTGAGCCCGCGCATCGCCGTGCCCCAGCTGCCGCTGCGCTGACCCGCTGCGGCCTCAGGCGTCGATCGGCGCGTGCGCGCCGACCCACWGCCTGATCGCATCCTGGAAGAGCGGGGTGTCGAAGTCCTGGGCCCGCGCGACGCAGTCCGCCGCGGACAGCCCGACGACACGGTCGACGGCCCTGCGCAGCTCGGCGGGAGTCCACTCGTACACGTGCGCGCCGGTGACGCCGTCGATCACCGACTCGGATGCGCCACCGATCGCGTTGGCGATGACCGGGGTACCGGAGGCCATCGCCTCGACCGGCACGATGCCGAAGTCCTCGATGGCCGCGAACACCAGCGCCGCGGCGCGACGGTAGAGGGCGCGGAGGAGCGCGAACGACGGGGTGTCGACGAAGCGCACGGCGCCGGGGTGGCCAAGCGCGTGCGCGCGCAGGCGCGGCCCGTCAGGTCCCCCGCCGGCGAGCACGACCGGCAGACCCGCGGCGATGCCGGCATCGATCACCGCCTCGAGGCGCTTGTAGCGCACGAATCGGGAGACGCCGAGCAGGAAGCTCTCCGGAAGGGAGTCGAGCACGGCCCGATCGGCCGGGGAGAGCTCCACCGGATCTTCGGCGAACGTGTGCACATCCACCGGTGGATAGATCACCTGCGCTTCGCGGTCCCACTTGTCGGCGATGCGCGCGGCGACGTATCGGCTGTTCGCCGCGATCGCCGTCGCCTCCGCGGCACGCCGGCGATCCAGCGGCTTCAGCATCGCCGAGACCGCGCGGGCCATGGTGCTCTCGCCGCGGCCGTCGAGCTCAGGCACCCACACGTACYGTGCCGGGGTGTGCGCATAGACGAGCTTCGGCGCGCTGCGAGCAGGACCGGCGAACCGGGCATGATGCGCGAACGCATGGCTGCTGCAGAGCACCCAGTCCGCGTCGCGCTCAGGGAGGTTCCGCCAGACGGCGGGCATGAGCGGCAGGGCTGCCATCTTGTGCCCATGCAGCGGTGTGCGGGCCAGCCAGGACTCCTCGACGCCGGTGAACCGCCCCTCGCTGTCGTTCCACAGGCAGAAGCGCTCCGCATCCGGAAACGTCTCGCTGAGCACGGCGAAGACATTCTCGGAGCCGCCGTTGCGCTGCAGCCACTCGTGGACGATGATCCCGCTCATCGGGCAGTGCCTCTCCCCCCGGAGTACGCCCCCGATAGCCGGGTTCCGCACGAGCCTTACGCGCCCGCACAGCGTCCGGTCATATTACCTGCCGATCCCGAGAGACAGGCATCGGCGCCCTTCGACAGGCTCAGGGACCGGGGGGCGGCTCAGGGACCGGGCGACGGCTCGCTGCCGACCGCTCCCTCGCCCTTGTCGCTGTCGCTGTCGAAGAACTCGGTGACCTTGCCCTTGCCGTCCTCGAACACCTGCTTGCTCTTGTCGATCAGCTGCTCGCCCTTTTCGCTCTCGACGAAGTCGGTGACCTTCTCCTTGCCGTCCTGGAACAGCTTCTTGCTCTTGTTGAACAGGTCATCGAAGCCCATGGGTCCACTCCTTCGCACGGCGCCCGCGACGGACGCACCGGAGCCCATCGTCGCGGGCGGGCGCGGCATCCGTCAAACCTCAGAGACCTCCGGATACGACAAAAGAGGGCCGGACCCGAAGGTCCGACCCTCTTTCAGCAGTCAGTCAGTGACTACTTCAGGATCTTCGTGACCGTGCCGGCGCCGACGGTGCGGCCACCCTCACGGATCGCGTAGCCGAGGCCCTCTTCCATGGCGATGGGCTGGATCAGCTCAACGGTCATGTCGGTGGTGTCGCCGGGCATGACCATCTCGGTGCCCTCAGGCAGCGTGATGACGCCGGTGACGTCGGTGGTGCGGAAGTAGAACTGCGGGCGGTAGTTCGTGAAGAACGGGTTGTGACGGCCGCCCTCCTCCTTGGACAGGATGTACGCCGTGCCCTCGAAGTTGGTGTGCGGGGTGACCGAACCGGGCTTGACGACAACCTGGCCGCGCTCGACGTCGTCACGCTTGGTGCCGCGCAGGAGCAGACCACAGTTCTCGCCGGCCCATGCCTCGTCGAGCTGCTTGTGGAACATCTCGATACCGGTGACGATCGTCTTCTGCGTCGGGCGCAGACCCACGATCTCGACCTCGGAGTTGATCGCGAGGGTGCCGCGCTCGGCGCGACCCGTCACGACCGTGCCACGGCCGGTGATGGTGAAGACGTCCTCGACGGGCATGAGGAAGGGCTTGTCCTTGTCGCGGATCGGGTCCGGAACGGACTCGTCAACGGCGTCCATGAGGTCGAGGATGGACTGGGTCCACGTCTCGTCGCCCTCGAGGGCCTTGAGGCCCGAGACGCGGATGACCGGCGCGTTGTCGCCATCGAAGTCCTGGCTGGACAGCAGCTCGCGGACCTCGAGCTCGACGAGCTCCAGGATCTCCTCGTCGTCGACCATGTCGCTCTTGTTGAGCGCCACGAGCAGGTACGGCACGCCGACCTGCTTGGCCAGCAGCACGTGCTCGCGCGTCTGGGCCATCGGGCCGTCGGTGGCGGCGACCACGAGGATCGCGCCGTCCATCTGAGCAGCACCGGTGATCATGTTCTTGATGTAGTCGGCGTGACCCGGGGCGTCGACGTGCGCGTAGTGGCGCTTCGGCGTCTCGTACTCGACGTGCGAGATGTTGATCGTGATGCCGCGCTGACGCTCTTCGGGAGCGGAGTCGATCGACGCGAAGTCGCGCTGCACGTTGGTCTTCGACGGGTACTTGTCGGCGAGCACCTTCGAGATCGCGGCGGTGAGCGTGGTCTTGCCGTGGTCGACGTGACCGATCGTTCCGATGTTCACGTGCGGCTTGGTCCGCTCGAACTTGGCCTTAGCCACTGGGTCCTCCTAGGACATTCGTGTAGATGCTCCGGGCGCTGGATTGCGACCGGTTCTCTACGGGGATTGGTTTCTACCTTAGTAGAGAGGGTTGGGATGAAACTGTGTGAAGTTGTGGAACCGGATGCCGGGGGCCTGGGCCCCCGGCATCCGGAGGACTACTCGCCCTTGGTCTTCTGGACGATCTCGTCTGCGACGTTGCGCGGGACCTCGGCGTAGCTGTCGAACTCCATGGAGTAGACGGCGCGGCCGGAGGTCTTCGAGCGGAGGTCGCCGATGTAGCCGAACATCTCGGACAGCGGCACGAGGGCGCGGACGACCTTGACGCCGGCAGCATCCTCCATCGACTGGATCTGGCCGCGGCGGCTGTTCAGGTCGCCGATGACGTCGCCCATGTACTCCTCGGGAGTACGGACCTCCACCGACATGATCGGCTCGAGGATGACGGGGTTCGCCTTGCGGACCGCCTCCTTGAAGCCCATCGAGCCGGCGATCTTGAACGCCATCTCCGACGAGTCGACATCGTGCGCGGCACCGTCGAGCAGGATCGCCTTGACGCCGACCATCGGGTAGCCCGCGAGGACTCCGACGTTCATCGCGTCCYGGAAGCCGACGTTTACCGAAGGTATGTACTCGCGCGGGATGCGGCCACCGCCGACCTTGTTCTCGAACTCGTACGTCGTGTCGGCCGTGACCTCGAGGGGCTCGATCGCGAACTGGATCTTCGCGAACTGGCCGGATCCACCGGTCTGCTTCTTGTGCGTGTAGTCGTGACGCTCGACGGCCTTCTTGATCGTCTCGCGGTACGCGACCTGCGGCTTGCCGACGTTCGCCTCGACGCGGAATTCGCGCTTCATGCGGTCGACCAGGATGTCGAGGTGCAGCTCGCCCATGCCCTTGATGACGGTCTGGCCGGTGTCCGAGTTCTGCTCGACGCGGAACGTCGGGTCCTCCTCGGCGAGCTTCTGGATCGCGAGACCCAGCTTCTCCTGGTCAGCCTTCGTCTTGGGCTCGATCGCGACCTCGATGACCGGCTCGGGGAACGTCATCGACTCGAGCACGACCTGGTGCTGCGAGTCCGACAGGGTGTCGCCCGTGGTCGTGTCCTTGAGGCCGATGACCGCGTAGATGTGACCGGCGGTGACCGAGTCGACCGGGTTCTCCTTGTTGGCGTACATCTGGAAGATCTTCCCGATGCGCTCCTTCTTGGACTTGGTCGAGTTGACGACCTGTCCGCCGGAGTCCAGGTGACCGGAGTACACGCGGATGTAGGTGAGGCGACCGAAGAACGGGTGCGTCACGATCTTGAACGCCAGGGCCGTGAACGGCTCCTCGCGGTCCGAGTGGCGCAGGATGACGATCTCTTCGTTCTTCGGGTCGTGCGCCTCGATCGCGGGCACGTCCAGCGGCGACGGGAGGTAGTCCACGACCGCGTCGAGCATCGGCTGCACGCCGCGGTTCTTGAACGCCGAGCCGCAGAGCACGGGGTAGATCTCCGAGTTGACGGTCAGCTTGCGAATCGCGGCCTTGATCTCGGCGACCGTGAGGGGCTCGCCCCCGAAGTGCTTCTCGAGGAGCTCCTCGTCCGTTTCGGCGACGGTCTCGAGCAGGATCTCGCGGTACTTGGCCACGACCTCGGCCATGTCGGCCGGGATCTCCTGGATGTCGTACTTGGCGCCCATGGTGACATCACCCTTGGAGTCGCCCGCCCAGACCAGCGCGCGCATCTCGACGAGGTCGACGACGCCGACGAAGTCGTTCTCGACGCCGATCGGCAGCTGCAGCACGAGCGGCTTGGCCTTGAGCTTGTTGATGATCGTGTCGACCGTGAAGTAGAAGTCGGCGCCGAGCTTGTCCATCTTGTTGACGAAGCAGATGCGCGGGACCTCGTACTTGTCGGCCTGACGCCAGACAGTCTCGGACTGGGGCTCGACGCCCTCCTTGCCGTCGAAGACGGCGACCGCGCCATCGAGCACGCGAAGCGAGCGCTCGACCTCGACCGTGAAGTCGACGTGGCCGGGGGTGTCGATGATGTTGATCTGGTTCTTGTCCCAGAAGCACGTCACAGCAGCGGAGGTGATCGTGATGCCACGCTCCTGCTCCTGCTCCATCCAGTCGGTGGTCGAGGCGCCGTCGTGCGTCTCACCGATCTTGTGGTTGGTCCCCGTGTAGAACAGGATGCGCTCGGTCGTCGTCGTCTTGCCGGCATCGATGTGCGCCATGATGCCGATGTTGCGGACCTTCGTGAGGTCGGTGAGCACGTCTTGTGCCACGGGTGTCTTCCTAACTTGTGATTCTGGGCCGGGCGCTGAGCGTGTCGAAGCGTCCGGGTGTCCGGGATCGGCCCCGCAGGGGGCCGATCCCGGACGAAGCGGCTGTTACCAGCGGTAGTGCGCGAAGGCGCGGTTCGACTCGGCCATCTTGTGGGTGTCTTCGCGGCGCTTGACCGCGGCACCCAGGCCGTTCGAGGCATCCAGAATCTCGTTCTGGAGGCGCTCGGTCATCGTCTTCTCACGACGACCCTTGGCGTAGCTCACGAGCCAGCGCAGCGCGAGCGTGTTCGCACGGTGCGGCTTGACTTCGATCGGCACCTGGTAGGTCGAGCCACCGACGCGGCGGCTCTTGACCTCGAGGGTCGGGCGCACGTTGTCGAGCGCCTTCTTCAGGGTGGCGACAGCGTCCTGGCCGTTCTTGGCCTCGACGCCCTTGAGGGCGGTGTACACGATCGACTCGGCGAGCGACTTCTTGCCGTCGACGAGGATCTTGTTCACGAGCTGGCTGACGATCGGTGCGCCGTAGACCGGGTCGTTGACGACGGGGCGCTTCGGGGCGGGTCCCTTACGAGGCATATTCCTTAACCCTTCTTCGCGCCGTAGCGGCTGCGAGCCTGCTTACGGTTCTTGACGGCCTGGGTGTCCAGGGCGCCACGGACGATCTTGTAGCGGACACCGGGGAGGTCCTTCACGCGACCGCCGCGGACGAGCACGAGCGAGTGCTCCTGCAGGTTGTGGCCCTCGCCGGGGATGTAGGCGGTGACCTCGGTGCCGTTGCGGAGCTTGACACGGGCGACCTTGCGCATCGCCGAGTTGGGCTTCTTGGGCGTGGTCGTGTACACGCGGGTGCAGACACCCGCCTGCTGCGGGTTCGCCTTGAGCGCCGGCGCCTTGGTCTTGGTGACCTTGGGCGAGCGACCCTTGCGAACCAACTGCTGAATGGTTGGCACGTTCTCTCCTATGTTGTGCTGCACGGTGACAGCGTCGTGGTCTCACCTGAAGCTGGACGGATCTTTCGATCTGTTTCACCTGAGGCTCACGTGGACCCACCGGCGCGGCAGAATGATCTGACGCGATTTGTGTGGTGGATAAGCCGTGGGGGCGGACTGTTCGCAGTCCGATCCCTGAGATGCAGCGCTCTTGGCTCCGTCGTCCATGCCGGGGCACGTCGGACGGCGCGCGAAAGCGCACACCCTTCGATGATACGCGACCGGTGGAGGGCCGGTCAAACGCGGCGTGTCGTCCGCCGCTCATCCCCTCGCAGGGTCAGGGGATGAGCGCCAGCGCGAAGATTCCGGCGACGGCAAGTGCGACGAGGACGGATGCCGCGACCACGGCGATCAGCGCGGTCCGGCGTCGGCGGCGGCGGGTGGCGGCCTCCCCCGCCGCACGGTCCACTGGTGCCTGCAACGGCCGCGGGGACGGTGGTCGGCGGGTGATCTCAGGCTGCTCCGGGGTCCGCGGCGGATAGGCGACGTGCGCCTCGGGCGGCGCGGCGATCCGATGCGGCGGCGCGGCGCCGACGGTGGCGTGGGGGCCGGCGGCGGCCGCGGCATCCG
>NZ_JBFUFC010000098.1:0-13433 GCF_056403635.1 Microbacterium sp. P2_F9
GTCCAGCAGGTAATCGACCGCCCGACGCGTGGCCGGCGCCCCCGAGGCGATGGCGATGGCGTCGGTCCACCGTTGCCGAGGACCACCCAGGGCGATCGTCGGCACCTCGGAGAGGAGCTGCTCCAGCTCGTCGTCGATGTCGCCCAGGGTGAGGGCGAGGACGATGCCGGCGACGTTCTGCTCGAGCAGGCGGGTCATGGCCCGCGAGATGTCGGCGATCTCCTGGGATGCGGTGACGCTCATGGTGACGGTGTACCCGGCGGCCTCGGCCTCCGCGATGATGCCTGTGGCCACATCGAAGCGGAACGAGCCCTCACCAAGGGTGACCACCCCGATCGACCTGCTGTTGCCCGACGCGAGCGCCGAGGCGACGCGGTTGCGGCGATAGCCGAGCTCGGCGACGGCCGCGAGCACCTTCTCTCGGGCGACCGTCGAAACGTGGGGGTATCCGCTCAGGGTGCGTGAGACGGTCTGCGGCGAAACTCCCGCCAAGCGCGCGACGTCGATCATGTCGGGGCCGGTCGAGCGCGAGGCTCGAGCCGTCGTGCCGTTGGTAGCTGCCATCGTCCTAGCCTCCCGCCCCTGTCGCGCCGAGAACTTCGAATGCGTCCGTGGCGAGCTCGTCTCGCCGCATGCGGAAGTCAAGCACAGCAGGCACGGGCTCTGCACGCGCGACTCGCGCCCGCAATTCGGGCGACACGGAGATGCCGGCCGATCGGGCGTGCTCGGCGGTGCGGAGGTCCCACCAGAGCGCATGCAGGCTGGATTCACCTTCGCGGAGGTCGGCGACCTCGATGCCGCCATCGATGATGCGGCGGCATCCTTCGAGGTCTCCAACGGCGATCCGGGCAGTCGCCTCGAGAAGTCGCACTCTTCCCCCGACCCGAGCCTCAGCAGGCAGGCTCTCGATGGCACGGCACGCGCGCACCCCCTGTCCGGCGAGCAGGTAGGTCCTGATCGCCTCGATCGCGAGCGGAACACTGTGCGGAGAGAGCTGCAGCGCGTCGTCGTACCACTCGCAGGCCTGGTCGAGGTCGCCGAGGTGCCGGCTCAGGGCCGCGAGATTCCGAACGGAGAGGACGTTCGGTGTGATCGCGATGGACTGCAGCCATTCGGCACGCGCGCCTTCGAAGTCCTCGCGATGCGCGAGCGCGTTGCCGCGCAGCGCTGCCTCGACCCAGCCGCCGCGACCACGGAGCTCCGCTTCCCACTCGGGGTGCACCTGCAGCGACCGTGGGAAGGCGGCCGGGTCGTCGTGGGGAAAGCGCCCCGCCTCGATGAGCTCTATCCAGTCGCGCTGTTCGGCCGTGAGCGTCACCGCCTCGAACGGGGCCTCCGGTCGCGACAGGCGATCCTGCCCGCGCACGAGACGGCGCTGGTCCTCGAGGGCGCCCCAACCCGATCCGCGATGCAGCACCTCGGTGATGGGTGCACGCGCCACGATCGCGGCAGCAGTCCCCTCGGCTTCCAGCTCGCTCGGCGATGCGAGCGCGTGCACGGCCGTTCGCGCGGCAGCGCGTGCAGCCGACCATTCGCCGTGGGCGGCCTCGGCCGGAACATCGACCCGGCCATAGGCCTCCACCCACGAGATCTCTCCCCCGGCGGGAAGCCGGACGTGCTCGAACTGGGTGCGAGCGAGGCCCGCCTGAATCTCGATATAGGCACGCTCCGGACCGCTCAGCCACTCCTGCCAGCGCTCACCGCCCACGCTCGTGCCCCACAGGAACAGCTTCCGGCCGCGCAGCTGCGGGCTGGAGATCTGCGCGAGCCCCGTTCCCCCTGCGTCGACGGCGGTGATCCACGGGTTCGCTTCGGCATCAGTATCGAAGAAGTAGTCCGCTGCGTCGTCCACGCGGCCGGGGTAGGTCACGTCGATGCCGAGAGCCTCATCCACCACGGGCACACGGCGCAGCGAATTGGCGTAGCCGTAGTTCCATGCCTGCTCGGCGCACGAGATGACGCGGGTGTGCTCCGCCTGCTCGACCGCGATGTTCGACCACCAGTAGGTGGGAACGTCGTGGTCGTTGGGGTTCGTCAACCTCACGTGGATGAACAGCGCCCCCGAACCGGCAGGAAGGTGAGCGTCGACCTGATAGACGACGTTTCGGATGCGGTCGAACTCATAGAGACGGAGCACGGGCGTTCCGTCGGGGTGGTCGACGCGCGCTGCGTGGATCGGTGAGAACGTGCCCGGGGCATGGCCGATCGTGCCGACGTTCCACTCCACTCCGCCGGCGAACCAGGCGTTGCGCAGCGCCAGGTTCGCCGGCTGGAGGATGCCGTTGCGGAACAGCAGTTCGCGGCCGCTCGGCTTGTGGATGAGCGACCACAGTCGTCCACCCGCGCCGAGGAGGAAGGTGGCGCGGAGCAGCTCGTTCTCCAGCACCGCGACCGGATGCTCCTGGATCACGCGGTCGCGTGCGTAGTCGTCCTGCAGCAGGTACGGCGCGATCGATGGGACGCGACCGTACGCGGCATTCGTGCGGATCTCGTCGGACGCTTCCGACATGTCGACCTCGAAGTCGCGGTTTCCGGTGCCGAACAGCGGCGGCAGGAGATTGTCGGGCCCCAGGGGGGCGGTCGGCAACGAGAGTCGATCGACGAACAGTTCAGTCATGAGAGTTGTTTCTTTCAACAGAGGATCATCCGAGGCAGAGGGTGGTGAGCGGCTATTTCCCGGCGCCCACCGTCATTCCTTCGACGATCCGACGACCCATGACCATGAAGGCGACCAGGACCGGAAGGGTGACGAGCACGATGCCGGCGAACAAGCCGCCCCAATTGGACGTGTACTGCATCGTGCCGTAGAGGCCCATCAGGGAGACCGGCAGTGTCTGCTTGTCGGTCTCGGTGATGAAGATGAGCGCGACGAGGGTCTCGTTCCATACGCCGAGCCCGGCGAGGATCGCTGCGGTGATGATGCCCGGGCGCGCCAGGGGCAGCATGATCGTGAAAAACGTCCGGAACGGTCCGGCACCGTCCAGCGCAGCAGCCTCCTCGACCTCGCTGGGCAGCGAGCGGAAGAAGCCCGTCAGCAGGAAGACCGTGAAGGGCAGTCCGGTGGCGACATAGATCAGGTACACGCTGATCCGCTCATCCCACCAGCCGAAGAGCGAATACATCGTGCTGCTGATGGTCTGCATCATCACGAAGATCGGCAGGATCACGGCCTGGAACGGGATGCCCATGCCGACCACGAAGAAGCTGGTCAGGGGGCTGGCTGCCCGGTGCCTGGTGCGGCTGAGCGCCTGTGCGGCCAGCGCGGACAGCAGCACGATCGTGACTGTTGCGGCCGCGCACAGGGCGACGGTGTTGAGGAAGCCGGTGCTGAGGTTGCCCACTCCGAGCGCCTCGACATAGTTGTCGAAGTTGAAGTTCCGGGGCAGTTCGAACGGCTTCGTGAAGATCTCGGACCCATCCCGGAACGACTGCAGGATCAGCCACAGGAACAGCAGCACGTTGAACGCGGCGACCGCCCAGATCAGGGGGGCCACCATCGGTCCGAACCAGCCGCCTCGACGGGCGCGCACCACACGGCGAGCGCTGCGAGCGGGCGCCGGAGCCGCCACCTGCGGAATGGTCATCGGCATGGTCAGGAGATCAGAACTCGAGTGCGTCACGGCGCATCATCCTTCTCACAGCGACCACCAGCACGGCGATCAGCACCAGCATGAACACGCCCATCGCGGAGCCGTAGCCCATTTCATAGGCCGGAGACGGTCCACCGGTGGTGGCCGCATATTGCGCGATCGCGAGTGTCGCGACGTCCGCCGGCGGATAACCGGCCATGCCCACGAACGCGAACACGAAGTCGAAGATCCGGATCGCGCCGATCAGCCACAGCACGACGGCCACGGTGACGATGTCCCAGGTCAGCGGCAGCGTCACATACCGGAACCTCTGGAATGCGTTCGCACCATTCAGCTCGGCGTCCTCGTAGAAGTACGGCGGGATCCGGTCGATGCCCGACATCAGGAGGACCACGTAGAAGCCGACGCTGATCCACACGATGCCGATCATGATGGTGTGGAACTCGTTGTCCGGTCCCAGCCAGTCGATCGCGAACGCTCCGAGCCCGACCCCGCGGAGAATCGAGTTCAAGGCGCCCTTCGGAGCCAGCAGCAGCCCGAACCCGATACCMATCACGATCGGCGAGATGATGTACGGGAGGAACAGAAGAGTGCGAACGGTGACCTTGGCGCGCATGTCGCGGACCACGATCGCGAAGGCGAAAGCGATCACGAACACGAAGAAGCCGCAGACGAACGCGATCGCCATGGTGTTCCAGAACGCAGCGTGGAAGTACGAATCGCGGGTCAGCCGGAGGTAGTTGGCGATGCCGATGAACTCCATGTCCGTCCCCGCTCCCGCCCAGCGCGTGAAGCCGGCCCAGATGCCGACCAGCGCAGGGGCGATGAAGAAGAAGATGTACACAGCGAGGGCGGGGAGCACGAACACCCAGAAGGTGCGCCGTCGCTGGCCCTCGAGCGAGGCGGCGCCCTTGCGGGCCGGGCGGGAAGCCGCCCGACCCGCAAGGGTGATGGTTGCCGACATTGTCAGCCCTGCGCTGCGAGCGTGTCGATCGTGCGCTGCTTGAGTGCGGCGACGAACTCCTCGGCGCTCGCGAACTTCTTGTTGAACAGGTCCGCGACCGTCGGGTAGAGCACCTTTCCCGACCAGTCGGCGTTGACCGCGCTGCCGTCGAGACCGGGGACGAGCTCATCGGCGTCGGCCGAGGCCTGCACCTGCGCGGCGAAGTCGGTCAGATCCTTCGGCACAGTGACGTCGCTGCGGGGGGCGAGGCTGGACGAGTCGGTCGCGAAGGACTGGAGGACATCCTTCTTCAGGAAGTAGCGGATGAACTCCTTGGCCGCGTCGGCGTTCTTCGCCTTCGCCGGGATTGCGAAGCCGAAGTCGTCGACCCAGGTGACGTCATTGCCCTTGCCGCCGTCGACGGTCGGATACGGCACGGAGCGGTACTCGATGGTGGCGTCGACGTCGATGTCCGACTGCGCGAGGGCGGCACCGGTCTCGGCAGGCGCCCAGGCGCCCATCGTGAGGAATGCCGCACCGTTCGAGCCGTCGGCCCATCCGGTCTGCTGCGCCGGCCAGGTCGTGCCGGCGAAGTCGTCGGGCAGGTATCCGCCCTGGAGCAGCGGGAAGAGGTCCTCCGCCGCGGCCAGGATGGCCGGGTCTTCGGCCGCCTCACCCGTCTTGTCTGCTGCGACCGCGTCGAGCACCTTGGCGCCGCCGTGACGGACTGCGGAGTACGCGAACCAATACATCTCGTAGTACGACTGGTCGCCGTCGACCGTGAACGCGGGCCGGCCTTCGGCCTTCAGCTTGTCGGCGAGGGCCGCGAAGTCGTCCCACGTGAGGGGGGTTTCGATGTCGTCGGTGAGGCCGTTGTACCAGGTCGTGACGCCGGTGACCGAGTAGGGGACGAGCATCGGCTCGCCGTCCTTGTTCACGTACAGGTTTGCCAGGCTCTCGGGAATCAGGTCGCCGATCTTCTCCGACTCGCCGAGGGGCGTGGTCTTGTACACGTCGGCGAGCCCGAGCACACCGTCGCTCTCGAGGAACGAGCCCCAGATGCCGCTGCCGGCCTGGTCGAAGAGGTCCGGCGGGTTGCCGGCCGCCTGACGGGGCGTGACCTGCTTGATGACCTCGCGGCCGGTCCACTCGACATCGACCTTGATGCCGGTCTCCTTGGTGAAGTCCTTGATCGAGGCGGCGAGCACCTTCTGCTGCGGCTCGCCTTCCTTCCACATCGACCAGTAGGTGAAGGACTGGGGTGCGGCGTCGCCGCCGGCCTGCTGCTGCGCGCAGCCGGTCAGCGCGCCACTGACCGCCACCGCTGCGACGGCGGCGAGCGCCACCGTGCGAACGATCCTGCTCTTTTTGATCATCCTTGATCTCCCTGTTGCTCTGTGATTGAGGGGGTGCCTCCGGCGAGTCTTCGTCGGGTCGGCGGCTAACGTAACACGATTGCTAGCGCTATCAAACACTTTTTTGTTTGCGCTGCCAATTTTCTTGTTAGCGCTAGCAATGGGACGACTGAACTGCTTACTATCTCCCCAGAACCCGACCCTCCCCCTGACCCTGAACGACGAAGGAAGTACCACCACATGTCCGAGAGCTACGACCGTTCGGCCTGGTTCCGCGAAGCGCGGTTCGGCATGTTCCTCCATTGGGGGCCCTATTCCGTCGCCGGCCGGGAGGAGTGGCTCCGGTCCATCTACCGCCTCTCGATCGAGGAGTACCAGCCATACGTCGACGGGTTCGTGCCAGACGCGTTCGATGCGGAAGCGTGGGCGGATGTCGCGGAGCGCGCCGGGATGAAATACGCGGTCCTCACCTCGAAGCACCACGACGGGTTCTGCCTCTTCGACAGCGCGCACACCACGTACTCGACGATGCACAACGGACTCGGCCGTGACGTGGTCCGCGAGTTCGTCGAGGCGTTCCGGCGCCGTGGGATCAAGGTCGGGCTCTATTACTCGCTGCTCGACTGGCATCACCCTGATTACCCGGCGTGGGGCGACCGTCAGCACCCCCATCGGGACGACGAGACGTACCGCGACCGCACCCACGACTTCGCGAACTACGTCGACTACCTGCACGCGCAGGTCCGCGAGTTGTGCACGAACTACGGCGAACTCGACCTGCTGTGGTTCGACTTCTCCTACGACGACTTCACCGGGGAGCGGTGGCGGGCGAGCGAACTGGTGGAGATGGTCCGCGCGCTGCAGCCCGGCATCCTGATCAACAACCGCCTCGAGGCGAGCGGTGGGAGCCTGGGCTCACTGGTCACTGCCCACCCGACACCCTGGGCAGGCGACTTCGTCACCGCCGAGCAGCTCGTCCCACCGAGCGGCATCCGCGATGTTCACGGTGATGCGGTGCCGTGGGAGTCGTGCCTGACGGTGAACAACCACTGGGGCCACTTCATCGGCGACGACGCATACAAGTCGAGCCGGATGCTGGTGCGCAACCTGGTCACGACGGTCAGTCGTGGCGGCAACATGCTGCTCAACGTCGGCCCGCGGCCGGACGGTCGAATCGGCGAGAACGAGACGCGGATCCTCGGTGAGATCGGGGCCTGGCTCGAGCGGAACGGGGACAGCATCTACGGGGCGGGAGCAGCCGAGCTGCCGAAGCCGGACTGGGGCTGCTACACCCGCCGCGGCCGCGAGGTCTTCGCGCACGTCTTCGAACCGCCGATCGGTCCGCTCGCCCTGACCGGCATCGATGCGGACGAGATCGCGGAACTCCGCATCGACGGCGAAGTCATCCATCGGGCGGATGGCTGGCTCACCGAGGCATACCCCGACACCGTGTTCGTCTGCTTCGGCGACGACGACACATCGTTCACCTATCCCGTGCCCGACGAGTCCGACACGGTTGTCGCCGTGCGCCTCGCCGCCACGATCGCTGCTCCGGCGTCCGCGTGACGAGCTGGGTGCTGCATACCGCAGGCACAACCTACGCCGTGAGTCTGGCGCTCGACGACACAGCCCTGGTGCTCGACTACTTCGGACCGCGCACGGATCGTGTCCCGCACTGGGAGCGGCCCGACGTGCCGCCGATCATGTCGACCTTCGCCGACTATGCACCCGTCGAGTACGCCGCGCTCGGGCTGCGCCACGTCCACGCGAGCGAGTTGATCGTCGAGTACCCGGACGGCTCACGCGGGTCGCACTTCAGCTATTCGGACCACGTCTTCGACCAGGACGAGAGCACGACTCACCTGGCGGTCTCGTTCACGGATCCTCGGGGGCTGGAGATGGTGCAGCACGTCAGCACCGTCCCGAGCTCCGACGTGGTCGAGCGGTGGGTGATCCTCCGTGACGTCCGGCGCGATGGGAAACCCATCCGACTGGCTCGTGCCTTCTCCGGGGCGGTATCGCTTCAGGCGCCATCCGGCGTGCGATTGGACTACCTCGCCGGAGGATACGCGCGCGAGGTGCAGCCGCAATCGTTGGAACTGCGAACGGGCACCTTTCGAATGGGGAGCAGGCAGGGCCTCACCGGGCACACCTTCGCTCCGATGGTCGCCGCCACACCGCTGGATGCGACGGGGGGGACGGATGCCGGGGCTGGGACGATCGGCATCTCGCTCTCGTGGAGCGGTTCGTGGGCGATGAGCGCCGAGGCTCACCCGAACGGCCTCGTGCGGATCTCGGCCGGTCTCGACGACGAGGGAACGACGCTTCTCATGACCCCCGGTCGAGAGGTCGAGACTCCGCACCTGTTTACCGCACACGTCATCGGCGGTCTTCCGGAGCTGACCCGGGTGTGGCATCGCCACCAGCGCAGCGCGATCTCGCGCACGACCTCGCCCGAGCACCGGCCCATCGTGTACAACTCGTGGGAGGCCACCGAGTTCGACGTGACCGAAGACGGTCAGCTCGCCCTTGCCCGCAGCGCGGCCGACCTGGGTGTCGAAGTCTTCGTGGTGGACGACGGATGGTTCGTCGGACGCAACGACGGCGACTCCGCACTCGGCGATTGGACCCCCGATCCATTGGCCTTCCCGAACGGGCTCGCCTCGTTCGCCGACAAGGTCATCAGTCACGGCGTCCGATTCGGACTCTGGGTCGAGCCCGAGGCGGTGAGCCCGAACAGCGAGCTCTATCGAGAGCACCCGGACTGGGTCTACCAGAATCACGGCATCCCGGAGATCCTCATCCGGGATCAGCTCGTGCTCGATCTCGGAAATCCCGACGCCTACGCGTGGGCCGAAGCAATGCTGCGTCGACTCCTCAGCGACTACCCCATCAGCTTTCTCAAGTGGGACATGAATCGGCCGATCACGAGCCCCGGCCGTCGCTGGGACCTGAATGGGTTCGAGTGGTCGTTTGCGCACACATCCGCCTACTACCGGCTGCTGCAGATGATCCGCGACGAGTTCCCCCACGTCACGGTCGAGGGCTGCTCCGGTGGGGGCGGCCGCATCGACAATGCCGTCCTCGCTCTCGTCGACGTGGTGTGGGCGAGCGACGCGACCGGCCCCCGCGACCGTCTCCTCATCCAGGACGGCTTCCTGACGGCCTATCCCGCTCACGTCATGTCGTCCTGGGTCACCGACACCCCAGGAGTCCTGGATCGGGCACCTGCTTCACTCGAATTCAGGTTCGTCGTCGCGATGGCGGGGGCGCTGGGCATCGGCGCCGACATCGGCGCGTGGACGGAAGCCGAGCACGCGACAGCGCGTTCGATGGTCGCACTGTACAAAGACGTGCGCCCGGTCATCCACGAGGGCGAGCTCTACCGTCACTCGACACCCACCGCCCGGGAATACGCGCTCGAGTTCGCCGGAGGCGACGCGCACGGCGGTCGGATCGTCGTGCTCGCGTACGACAGCACGCGCGAGCGTTTCGGGGCTGAGCCGGTGGCCTTGTTGAGCATCACACCGCCGATGCGGATCCGCATCGACTCTGCGGTGATGGGTAAGACGTACCAGCTACGCTCGGACGGATCGCTGCACAGCGGCGCGGCACTCCGAACCTCCGGGATCGAGATCCCCTGGGCGCTCGCCGCCGATGCCGACGTTCTCGTCCTCGACCCGGTCGCCTGACCCACCACCCGTCCGGACGCAGGAGATGAATGCCGTGAACGAACCCAGTGCCACCAGGGTGAAAGAGATCCTGATGCTGCACCACAGCCATCTCGATGTGGGCTACACCCACTCGCAGCCGATCCTGTGGGAGCTGCAGAACGAATACATCGGTGAGGCGATCGTCTGGCTCGAGAACACGGCTGATCTGCCCGAAGGCGTGCGCCCGAAGTGGACGTGCGAGGCGACCGAGCCGGTGCGACGCTGGCTGCTCCGCGCATCGGAGTCGGAGCGCGGCCGGTTCCGGGCGCTGGTCGCCGAGGGACGGATCGGGCTGGCCGCGCTGCGGTGGCATGTCGGGGCCGCGATCGATCGTGCGGGGCTGGAGAGGCTGGTCGCGGGCAAACGGGAGATCGAGGAGCTGACCGGCGCGTCCATCTCCGTGGCGTGCCAGCACGACGTGAACGGCGTGCCGTGGGCGATGGCGGATGTGCTGCTGGACGCCGGCGTCGACCTCTTCGTGATGGCCGTCAACACGCACCTGGGTCAAGCGGTGCAGCCGCGGCCCGGGATCTTCCTGTGGGAGGCGCCGTCAGGGCGGACCATCCGGGTCTTCAACGGACACCACTACACAATGTTCGACCAGCTTCTGCTCTCGTGGCACGATTCCGTCGACCGGATGGCGGAGGGGTGGAGCAGCCTCTCGACGTGGCTCGACGGCATCGGCTACGGACTCGATTTCGTGTACCTGACGAGCACCGCTGCACCCGTCATGTGGGACAACGCACCGCCAAATCCGTACATGCCGGACCTGCTCGCCCGATGGAACGCCGCAGGCCAGGGTCCGTCGGTGCGCTACGCGACCTTCGACGACCTGCGGCAGCGCGTGCTCGAGGTGCCGGAGGAGACCCTCCCCCGGCTGCGAGGGGACTGGACCGACTACTGGAGCTTCGGCTACGGCAGCACGCCGATCGCGACGGCTCTCAATCAGCGGGCGAAGCGCCTTGTGGCCTCGGCGGAGACCCTGACAGCCGGCATCCCTCATCCGACAGCTGCTCAGGCGCTGGAGAAGCTCGACCTGTTCGATGAGCACACCTGGGGGTATTACGACACGACCCCCGAGCATCCGCAGGCGCAGACCGGCGACCTCCTGAAGCAGGCGTACCCGCACGAGGCACACGAACTCGCGTCCTTCGCCGTGATGGACGGGCTCGAACGGCTCGCGGAGAACCCGGTCGCCGACAAGGGCGTCAAGGGCGTCCTCCTCTGCAATCCGACGCCGAACACCGTGACGGTCCACCCACGGCTGCCCGCTGCCTGGTTCCGCACCGACACTCCCGAGACCGCACGCACCGCTCGGAGCAGTCGGATGCTGTACCCCGGCCGGTCCTGGGGTGCCGAGTTCCCCGGCGATGTGGCCCGGGCCTTCGGCCCGATCGAGCTTCCGCCGCAGTCATGGCGCAGCATCCCGCTCGAAGAACTGCCCGCCCCGCGCGACCGTGCCGCCGTCGTGCACGCGATCGAGACGTCGAGGCAGGAGCGTCGCGAGCTGAACGTGGCATCGACGGATGTCGCGGTCACCCGCGTCGGACGCATCGAGTCGCCCTTCCACACCCTGAGCTACGACCCCGGCAACGGCCGGATCCTCTCGTTGACCGACCGACGCCAAGGACGCGAGCTGCTCGCCCCCCGCGACGGGATGGACTTCTTCTCGTTTGTCCGCGAGCGGCCCGACGCCCTCGACGACGGCACCCGGCAGGCGTACTACCGGCGCAACCTCGACAGCGAGAAGTACGACATCTCGTGCTGGCGGGCGTGGTCGCCTATTCGAGAGCAGGCGACGCGAGTCTTGGATTGCTCCGTCGACGAACGCCCCGACGGGATCACCCTTGTGCGCACGCTGGCCGCGCCGGGAATCACCCACCTGGTCGTCTCGATCTCGCTGTTCGCGGATGATCCGATCATCCGGGTGGATGTCGAACTCGAACTCGAACGCGAGGCGAACCCGCAGGGCATCTACTTCGCCATCCCGCTGGCCATGAGTGGAGGGTGGGGCGCAGCGTTCGACAGCGCCGACGAGATCGTGCGGCTCGACCTCGACCAGCTCCCCGGCGCCTCCCGCGGGTGGGTGACGGTCGAGTCGATGGCCACCATGTGGGATGAGGAAACGGCCATCGCACTCTTCGCGCCCGACGCGCCGCTGGTGCAATTCGGCGACTTCCACTTCGGCCCGCCGATCGAGTCGGTGCCGCGGCCCCAGGATCCTCTCCTGCTCGCCTGGCCCGTCAACAACTACTGGGACACCAACTTCGCCCGGACCCAACCCGGCCGCATGCGTCTGCGATACGGCTTCATGTCGACCCAGACGTCAGCGCGCGACGAGCTGCCACATCACGCGGCGACATTCCGGCAACCACCTCTCGTATGGCCGATCACCACGGCGGGACGTGGTGCCGGGGGTGGCCTGCTGCCGGGGGCCACCCTGGACGACGGCTGATCGCATCGATCTCAACCAGCTCTCGCGGTGGTCCGCTCGCGTCTCCACCACCGATCTGATGGCATGGAACGCCCGCTTGGCCCCGTCGTGCGAGGCGAAGCCGGGAGCGCCGGCGCCGACCGGTTGTACAGTGCTGGGCTCAACGGAGCGCAGGGTCGGCGACGCCCGAGCCCTGGTCTGCCTCGTCTGCGCTATCGAGTTCGACCTGGCCTCTCTCGAAGTACGCGACGAGGTCCCCCGGGAGCTGGGGCACCGCGAGCGCGGATCCGTCGCCACGCAGCGACTGCGTCGCCAGGATGCCGGCCGCCACCGCCTCGCGAGCCGCCACGGGAGAGGTCTCGGTGACGCCGCCTTCTCGCACGAAGCGGAGGAACTCGGCGATGAGCAGTCGGTCTGCGCCGCCATGGCCGGAATCCGTGATCGCCGGGACGATGAAGGTTTCGTCGGCGGGGGCCAGGTCCTGATGACGTTGATTCCACAGCCGAATCTCGCTGCCCTCGCCGTTGCCGAAGTTCTCGATTCGTCCCTCGGTGCCGATCACGGTGTAGTTGCGCCACGTGTCGGGAGCGAAGTGGCACTGCAGGTAGGACGCGAGCACGCCGTTGGAGAGCTGAAGGTTCACCATCGACAGGTCTTCGACGTCGATGACCGGGTTGAGGCCTGTCTGTGACGCGGGGGGCCAGTTCTCGGTGCTGAACCAGTCGAGCATGCGCTCGTCCGATCGGTCACGGCGATCCTCGATCTGTCCGTAGACGCTCAACGAGCCCATCGCGGCCACTCGTTCGGCATAGCCTCCGGCGAGCCAGTGGATGATGTCGATGTCGTGCGCACCCTTCTGCAGGAGCAGTCCCGTTGTGCGACGCCGGTCTGCGTGCCAGTCCTTGAAGTAGTAGTCACCGCCGTTGCCGACGAAATGACGACACCAGACGGCCTTCACATCACCGATCCGCCCATCGACGATGATTCGACGCATGAGGGTGATGACCGGAAGGTGACGCATGTTGTGCCCCACGTAGAGCCGGCTGCCGGTGCGTCGCGCGGTCTCGAGGACGGCGTCGGCCTCTGCAAGATCCGTCGCGAGGGGCTTCTCGCTGAAGACTGCGACGCCCGCTTCGAGTGCGCGGATGGCGATCGAGGCGTGCAGGTCGTCGGGGGTGAGGATCATGACGGCGTCGATCCCCGACCCGAGCAGCTCGTCGAGCGAGTCAGTGACGAGCGCGTCGGGCAGTGCCGCGCGTGCGTCGGCGCGGCCGCGCTCAGCGACGTCGCACACCGCAGTCACGCGAGAGCCGGCACCTGGCCGGTGCACTTCCTCGTGCAGGCCGGCACGGATGCCGAAGYCGATGATGCCGATATTGAGATCCATTCGGGTTCCTC
>NZ_JBFUFC010000099.1:0-13173 GCF_056403635.1 Microbacterium sp. P2_F9
GAGGGCGCACGCCCCTGGGAGGTGCCGGTCGACATCGCGATCCCCTCTGCGACGCAGAACGAGCTCGACGGCAGCGATGCCCGCGCGCTCATCGCCAATGGCGTGCGCGCCGTCGCCGAGGGCGCCAACATGCCCTCGACTCCGGACGCGGTCGCCGCGTTCCAGGGTGCCGGTGTGCTGTTCGGACCGGGCAAGGCGGCGAATGCGGGCGGTGTCGCCACCTCAGCCCTCGAGATGAGCCAGAACGCGGCGCGCCAGCGCTGGAGCTTCGCCGACAGCGAGGCGAAGCTGCGGTCGATCATGCAGGGCGTGCACGACTCCGCTTTCGAGGCCGCCGAGCGCTACGGCCGCCCCGGCGACTACGTCGTGGGTGCGAACTCAGCCGGGTTCGAGCGCGTCGCACACGCGATGCTCGCACAGGGCGTCATCTGACGCCCGCCCATAGGCACTGAGCGTCATCTGACCGACGCTCGAACTGCGCGGGCTCAGGCGTCGGCCTGAGCCTGCGCGGGAACCTCGGCCGGCCACAGCTGACCGAGCAGCTGCGCGACCCACGCGACGAGCTCCGCGTCGGCCAGGGCTTCGCCCCCGGGCCGGGGCATCGGCACAACCAGCGCGTCCCCGCCGGCGAGCAGCTTCGCCGCCGGGTACAGCCGCTGCAGGCGCACTCGGCGCGAGTCGGGCAGGTGCGCCGGCGCGATCCGCAGGTTCGGGCCCATCGCCACGACATCGGACAGCCCCGCCTGCGCGGCGCGCCGGCGCAGCCGCGCCACGGCGAGAAGGCCATCGACCTCTGCGGGCGGCTCGCCGTAGCGATCGTGCAGCTCCTCGATGACCAGGTCGAGCGCGTCGTCCTTGGCGGTGAGGGCTGCCGCGGCGGAGAGCTTCTGGTAGGCCTCGAGGCGCAGCCGCTCGCTGTCGATGAAGTCCTCGGGGATGCGCGCCTGCACCGGCAGCTCGAGGCGCAGCTCGGTCTGCTCCTCGGTCTCGTCGCCGCGGAACGCCGACACCGCCTCGCCGATCATGCGCAGGTACAGGTCGAAGCCGACCCCGGCGATGTGCCCGGCCTGCTCCGCGCCGAGCAGATTGCCCGCGCCACGCAGCTCGAGGTCCTTCAACGCCACCTGCATGCCGCTGCCCAGGTCGTTGTTCACGGCGATCGTCTCGAGGCGGTCGGCGGCGAGCTCGGAGATCGGCTTGAACTCGTCGTAGAGGAAGTACGCATAGGCGCGCTCGCGGGCGCGACCCACACGGCCGCGCAGCTGGTGCAGCTGCGAGAGCCCGTACTTGTCGGCACGGTCGATGATGATCGTGTTCGCGTTGGAGATATCGAGACCGGTCTCGACGATCGTCGTGCAGACGAGCACATCGGCGCGGCGCTCCCAGAAGTCGTCGACCACATGCTCCAGCGCGTTCTCGCCCATCTGGCCGTGCGCGACGGCGATCCTGGCTTCCGGCACCAGCTCCGCGAGATGGGCGGCCACGCCCTGGATCGACGACACCCGGTTGTGGACGTAGAAGATCTGACCCTCGCGCAGCAGCTCGCGCCGGATCGCCGCGGCGATCTGCTTGTCGTTGCGCGGACCGACGAACGAGAGGATCGGATGCCGATCCTCGGGCGGGGTCTGCAGCGTGGACATCTCGCGGATGCCGGTCACCGCCATCTCGAGTGTGCGCGGGATCGGCGTGGCACTCATGGCCAGGATGTCGACGTTGGTCTTCAGCTTCTTCAGGGCGTCCTTGTGCTCGACGCCGAAGCGCTGCTCCTCGTCGATGATGAGCAGTCCGAGGTCTTTGAAGAGCACCTTCTCGGTGAGGATCCGGTGCGTGCCGATGACCATGTCGACGGTGCCGTCGGTGATCCCGGCGAGCGTGTCGCGCGCCTGCTTGTCGGTCTGGAAGCGCGACAGCGGCTGCACCTTCACCGGGAAGCCGGCGAAGCGCTCCGTGAACGTCTCGATGTGCTGCTTGACCAGCAGTGTCGTGGGGACGAGCATGGCGACCTGCTTGCCGTCCTGGATCGCCTTGAACGCGGCGCGAACGGCCACCTCGGTCTTGCCGAATCCGACGTCGCCGGACAGCAGCCGGTCCATCGGGATCGGCTTCTCCATGTCGGCCTTGATCTCGTCGATCGTCTGCAGCTGATCGAGGGTCTCGGCGAACGGGAAGGCCTCTTCGAGCTCCCGCTGCCAGGGCGTATCCGGGCCGAAGGCGTGCCCCTTGGCGGCCATGCGCGCGGAATAGAGCTTCACGAGTTCGACCGCGATGTCGCGCACCGCGCGGCGGGCTTTGCCCTTCGCCTGGGCCCAGTCGCTGCCGCCCATCTTGGACAGCACCGGGGCTTCTCCCCCGACGTACTTCGAAAGGAGATCGAGCTGGTCGGTGGGGACGTACAGCTTGTCACCGGGATAGCCGCGCTTGGAGGGCGCGTACTCGAGCACGAGATACTCGCGGACGCTCTTGACGGCATTGCGACCGCCGCTGGAGACCTCGCGCTGGGTGAGCTCCACGAACCTGCCGATGCCGTGGGTCGCGTGCACGACGTAGTCGCCGGTCTTCAGCTGCAGCGGATCGACCACGTTGCGGCGGCGCGAGGCCAGCTTCTTGATGACCCGGCTGTCGCCGCCGATCGTGCGTCCGTAGAACTCCGACTCGGTGAGGACGGCGAACTTCGCCTCGACGACCTCGAAGCCGCGTTCGACCGGCGCGACGACGAGGTGGGCGACGCCGGGCTCGGGCGCCTCGAGCAGACTGTCCACCTGACGGGCGGCGATCCCGCGCTCGGCGAGCACGTCGTGCGCGCGCTCGGCGAGGCCCACTCCGGAGGTCGCGATCACGACACGCCAGCCGTCCTGGAGCAGCCCGGCGACATGGGCGCACGCGCCGTCGACGTTGCCCTGGAACGACGGCACCCCGGTGCCGGGGATGCGGACGACGGACAGCGCCTCGAGCGCGACATCCACATCCATCAAGCCCTCAGCCGTGGCGGCGGCCTCGCCCGAGTCGAAGGCCGAGAGCGTCCACCACGGATCGCTGCGATCGCGCGCCGCCTCCTGGAGGCGCGGGATCGTGAGGAAGTCGCCGGCACCCAGGTCGATCGGCGCCTGCGCTCCCGACGTCGCGGCGCTCCAGGCGGCCTCGAGGAACTCCCGGTTCGTGTCGCCGAGGGTGATCGCCCGCGTGACGGACCGCTCCGGGTCGGCCAGCGCGATCGCCGACGACTCCGGCAGGTAGTCGATGATCGTGACCATGCGGTCTACGAGCGCGGGGGTGAGCGACTCCATCCCCTCGACCGGGATGCCCTCGACCATCTTCTCGAGCATGCCGCGCAGGGCCGGGAACTCGTCCTTCAGCTGGCGCGCGCGCCCGCGGACCTGGTCGGTCAGCAGCAGCTCGCGGCTCGGGACGAGCGCGACTTCGCTGATCTCGCCGGGCAGCGAGCGCTGATCCGCGACCGAGAAGGCGCGGATCTGGTCGACCTCGTCGCCGAAGAACTCGATGCGGTACGGGTGGTCGTCCACCGGCGGGAAGACATCGAGGATGCCGCCGCGGAGGGCGAACTCGCCCCGCCGCGAGACCATGTCGACGCGGTGGTAGGCGAGCGTGACGAGCTGCGCCGAGACGGCGCTGAGGTCGTGCCCGCGCGCGCCGGTCGAAAGCAGCAGGGGCTCGACATCGGCGAGTCCCGTGGCGATCGGCTGCAGCGCACCGCGCACCGAGGTCGTGACGATGAGCGGGTGTTCGCCGGACCAGTGCCGGATGCCGCGCAGCACCTCGAGGCGTCGCCCGACGATCTCGGGGCTCGGGCTGAGCCGTTCGTGCGGCAGCGTCTCCCAGGCCGGGAAGTGCACGACCGTCGCCGTCGGCAGCAGCGCCGCGAGAGCCGCACCGAGCGCCTCCGCGCGACGCCCCGTCGGCGCGATGGCGAGCAGCGCTCCCACCCGCCCGGACGCGAGGCGCCGATCGATGAGGCTCGCCAGCAGCGGAGCACTGAGTCCTTCAGCAAGCGAGAAATCCGCGGAGACGGATGCCGCGGCAGCCGCCTCGCGGAAAGGCTCAGCCTGCTCGAGGGCGCGCACGATCCCGGGAACTGTCACCGGAAGAGTCTACGGGCGCGTCCGACACTGCGACTCCTAGGATGAGTGCCGTGACCGACCCCGCCGCGCAGCCAGGACCGCCGTACCCCCGACCTCCGTACCCCGCGCAGCAGTACCCGCAGCCCTACCCCGGGCAGCCGCCGCAGTACCCCGGGCAGCCGCAGTTCGTCGCRCCGGGCGCGCCACGCCCGCAGGTCCCGTACGCTCCCCCGCTGCCGGAGCGTCGCCCGGACGGCACGCTCGGCGTCGTCGCGCTCATCGCCGGAGTCATCGCCCTCGTGGGTGCATCGATCGCCGTGTCGATCGCGGCGTACCAGATCGGCCACGGCGCCGGCCGCCAGCTCGCCGCACGCGCGCTGACCGCCGACTTCGACTGGAGCATCCTCGCGCCAGTGCGCGACTGGGTGCTGCTCGGCGAGATCTCGTTCTGGGTGGGCACCGTGTTCGGGCTCTGGGCGCTCGCCCAGGGGATCGTCGCGATCGTGACCGGTCGCGGTCGTGGCGCCGGTATCGCCGCCGTGGCTCTGGCCGTGGCGGGCCCGATCGCGTTCTTCATCGCGCTGAACGTCTTCCTGGGCCTGGGCCTCGCCGCGGGCTTCCCGGCGGCAGTCGAGGAGGGAACGCTATTCGCGGGGGGCGTGGTGCTTCTGCTGGGCTGACAGCAGCCCCTCGCCGATGAGCTGCTCGACCGCGTCCGCGGCATCCGAAACCAGAATCGGCAGGGTCTTGCGCTCTGTCGCGCCGAACGGGTCGAGCACCCAGTCGGCCGCGTCCTGACGCCCCTGCGGGCGGCCGATGCCGACGCGCACCCGCGGGAACTCCGGCGTGTCGAGCGCCTTCGCGACATCGCGCACGCCGTTGTGGCCGCCGTGGCCGCCGCCGACCTTGAGCTTGATGGTGTCGAACGGGATGTCGAGCTCGTCGTGGACGATGATCACCCGATCGGGTTCCACGCCGTAGAACCGCACGAGTCCCGCCACCGGACCACCGGACACGTTCATGAAGGAGTTCGGCTTGGCCAGGACCAGCTTCGGTCCGCCGGGGCGCAGCCAGGTCTCGGCGACCCGGGCGTTCGCCTTGTGCGCGCGCCACGCCTCGCCGCGGCGCGCGGCGAGCTCGTCCACCACGAGCTGACCGACGTTGTGCCGGGTCGACTCATAGCGGGGCCCCGGGTTGCCGAGGCCGATCACGAGCCACACGTCTGCCATGTCACACATCCTGCCCGAATGACTCGGGCCGCTCATGCAGCGAGGGGGCGCGGAATCCGCACCCCCTCGCCGAACGGTTTGCCGGAATTACTCGGCGTCGGAACCCTTGGCCTCGTCGGACTCCTCGGCCTGGTCTGCGGCCACGGCCRCATCGGCGGCCTCGATCTCGTCTGCGTCGCCCGCGGACGACGGGACCGAGATCGCGACGACGAGCGTCTCCGGGTCGGCGACCAGGACGGCACCCTTCGGGAGCGTCAGGTCGGCAGCGGTGATGTGGGTGCCGTCCTCGAGGCCCTCGATGTCGAGCTCGATGTTCTGCGGGATGTGGGTCGCCTCGACCTCGAGCGAGATGCTCACGGCGTCGAGGTTCGCGATCGTGCCGGGAGCCGACTCGCCCACGAGGACGATCGGGATGTCGACCTGGATCTTCTCGCCCTTCTTCACCACGAGGAGGTCGATGTGCTCGATGATCTGGTGCACGGGGTCCTTCTGGACGTCCTTGACCAGCGTGAGCTGCTGCGTGCCGTTGACGTCCAGCTCGAGCACGACGTTCGCGCGGCGGATGAGCAGCGCCACCTGGTGGCCCGGGAGCGCGACGTGCACCGGGTCGGTGCCGTGGCCGTAGATGACGGCGGGGATCTTGCCCGAGGCGCGGAGGCGACGGGCGTAGCCCTTGCCGAAGTTCTCGCGCAGCTCGGCGTGGACCTTGGTGTCGGTTTCAGTCGACATGTGAAATCTCCTTGCGGGCGATATGCCCGGATGTTGGGGTGCGGTTTCGACTCGAACGCATGCGCGTGAGGAAAGCCAAGGAGCCCACATCACTGCGTCGATCACGGATGCTGCGGCCGGGGCCGGCGCGAGCATCCCTCGCCGAAGTTCGTCCTCAAGTCTATCAGTGGCACGGCTACCATGAGGAACACACTCGTCGTGCCTGGTCGCGACCCGCCCCGGAGGACCAAATGGAATACGGATTCGCCTCGCACGCCCTGTTGTGGCTCATCGGCGGGCTGGCCGCCGTCGGCCTCGTCGGCACGGTGCTCGCGTTCTGGACGATGGGGCGCGCGGCGTACCGCAAGGACTGACCGCTCCCCCTCACACCGGCCCTCCCGCATCGGTGAGGAGCCGGTGAACGCCGCGTAACACGCGTGCGCGAGACTCTAGGCTGGAATCCTCCCCGATCCGATCCTCAGGAGTACGCGTGTCTTCGAACGACCCCTCGGCGCCGACGAACATCTCGACCGACCGCGATGACGAGCCCGGCTCCGCGCCGGCACACGAAGGGGCGCCGGCCCCGGAGGACGTCTCGCGTCCGGCTCCCACGCCGCAGGGTCCGGATGCCGTCACCTCCGCGATCGCCAATATCGGCGTCGTCGGACTGGCGGTGATGGGCTCGAATCTGGCCCGCAACCTCGCCAGCCGTGAGGGCAACAAGGTGGCGGTGTACAACCGCAGCCACGCGAAGACCGAGACGCTGCTCGCGGAGCACCCCGAGGCGGAGTTCGTCTCGGCTGCCACCTACGAGGAGTTCGCGGCGTCGCTGCAGAAGCCCCGCACGGCCATCATCATGGTCAAGGCCGGCCGCCCCACCGACGCCGTCATCGACGCCCTCGTGGAGGTGTTCGAGCCGGGCGACATCATCGTCGACGGCGGCAATGCCCTCTTCACCGATACGATCCGCCGCGAGAAGGCAGTCCGCGAGACCGGCATCAACTTCGTCGGCGCCGGCATCTCCGGCGGCGAGGAGGGCGCCCTCCTCGGCCCCTCGATCATGCCCGGCGGCTCCGACGAGTCGTGGGTCACCCTGGGCCCGATCCTGAAGTCGATCGCCGCGATCGCCGAGGGCGAGCCGTGCGTGACGCACATCGGACACGACGGCGCCGGGCACTTCGTGAAGATGGTGCACAACGGCATCGAGTACGCCGACATGCAGCTCATCGCCGAGGCCTATGACCTCATCCGCCGCGGCACCGGCAAGTCCCCCGCCGAGATCGCCGACGTCTTCGCCGAGTGGAACGCCGGCGAACTCGAGTCGTACCTCATCGAGATCACCGCCGAGGTGCTCAAGCAGACGGATGCCGCCACCGGCGCACCGCTCGTCGATGTGATCCTCGACCAKGCGGGAGCCAAGGGCACCGGCGCCTGGACAGTGCAGACCGCGCTCAACCTCGGCACCCCGGTCTCGGGCATCGCCGAGGCGACGTTCGCCCGGTCGCTGTCGAGCCACCCGGAGCAGCGTGAGGTTTCGCGCGACCTCCCGGGCCCCGACGCTTCGACAGGCTCAGCGACCGGATCGGCCGGATTCGCCGAGGACGCGGACGCGTTCATCGAGGATGTGCGCCTGGCGCTCTACGCCTCGAAGATCGTGGCGTACTCGCAGGGCTTCGACGAGATCCGTGCCGGCGCTGCCGAGTACGACTGGTCGATCGACCTCGGCGCTGTCTCGAAGATCTGGCGTGGCGGCTGCATCATCCGCGCCCAGTTCCTCAACCGCATCGCGGACGCGTACGACGAGGCTCCCGCTCTTCCGGTGCTCCTCACCGCGCCGTACTTCGTCGAGGCGCTCGGCCGTGCCCAGGCAGCCTGGCGCCGGATCGTCTCGACGGCCGCGACCGTCGGCATCCCCGCTCCCGCGTTCTCGTCGTCACTGTCGTACTACGRCGGCCTCCGCGCGGACCGACTGCCGGCCGCCCTCATCCAGGGCCAGCGCGACTTCTTCGGTGCGCACACCTACAAGCGCATCGACAGGCCCGGCACGTTCCACACGCTGTGGTCGGGCGACCGGACCGAGATCGAGGCGGAAGACACGCACTGACCGGCTAGGCGGGCTGCACGTTGTGGCACCGGCTGAAGATGTTCTGCGGGTCCCACTCGCGCTTCAGCCGGGCCAGCCGGCGCATCGTCTCGGGCGTATACATGCGTGAGACCAGCCCCGGATCGGCGGACAGCGTGAAGTTGCCGTAGAGGGCCTCGCCCAGCGCGGCCGTGGCGTCCCACTCCGCCTGGATCAGTCCCCGGCTCTCGTCGGTGACGAGTCCCGGGATGTCGAACGCCCCGGCCATCGCGAACCAGGTCGCGTCGCGGGCGGGGAAGGCCGTGCGCTCCTGCGGGACGTCGCCGTACGCTCCCCCGAGCGAGCGCAGGAACAGCACCGACATCTGGTTCGCCTCGCGGAACGACACGAGTCGTTCGATCGCCTCGTCGGTGAGGTCGCGCAGCAGCGTGTTGCCGCCGATGAACCCGGGCATCGGCTGCTCGGGATCGGCCGGCGGCGCCTCCATCAAGATCTCGGGGTAGGGCTGGGCGGACAGAGCCGTTTCGGTGACGCCCTCGAGCGAGAGCAGAGGTGCGAGGGCGGCGCGTGCCGCCTGCTCGTCGTCGCCGATCCAGCACGCCGTGATCGATGCGCCCGCGGGCGCGCTCGGATCCATGGCCGGCACGTCCATGAAGGTGACGGTGAGCTCCCGCGGTGCGCCGCGGAGGGTGTCACGCAGCGCACGGAGGATCGGTCGCGAGTCCCCCGTCACGCCCAGCGTCGCGAACACGACCGAATGCAGCTCGTGCGCGCGGAAGTCGAAGCGCGTGACCACGCCGAAGTTGCCGCCACCGCCGCGGAGGGCCCAGAGCAGGTCGGGGTGAGAGGCCGCGGACACCTCGAGGACGTGCCCGTCGGCCGTGACGAGCTGYGCTGCCTCGAGCTGGTCGGCCGCGAGTCCCCACGCGCGCACCATCCAGCCGATGCCGCCGCCGAGGGTGAGTCCGCCGACGCCCACCGACGCCGTGTCGCCGGAGCTCACGCCCAGTCCGCGCCCGGCGAGGGTGCGCGCGACGCTCCCCCAGGTCGCGCCGCCGCCGACCCGGACGAGGGTGCCCTCGACGTCGATGGCGTTGAGAGCGGCAAGGTCGATCGTGAGACCGCCGGGCAGAGTGCCCCACGCGCTGTGGCCGCCGGAGCGGACCATCACTTCGAGGTGCTCGTCGGCGGCATATCGCAGGGCGGCGCGCACGTCGTCGACGGAGGAGGCGCGCACGATCACGGCCGGTTCGCCGATGCCGGCATGGAACCGGCGGGCGGTGTCCCAGTCGGGATCACCGGGTCGGGCGACGGCGCCAGGAGGCAGTTCGTTCAGGGTCGTCACAGTCATGCGGTCACGGTAACCGTGACCGGCGACATCCGCTACAGCCAGCCCCGCCGCTTGAACACGGCGTAAAGGGTCGCGCTGGTCGCGACCATGAGGCCGAGCGCCATCGGGTAGCCGAACACCCACTCCAGCTCAGGCATGTGCACGAAGTTCATGCCGTAGATGGTGCCCACGAGCGTGGGTGCGAAGAGGATGGCCGCCCAGCCCGAGACCTTCTTCACCTGGTCGTTCTGCTTCAGGCCGAGCTCCGCCATCCGCCGCATCGCCTCGTTGTTCTCCTGCTCGACCATCGTCGCGTGCACCGTAAGCGCGCTGTCGAGGGTCGCGCGGAAGGAGTCGACCTTTTCGACGACGCGTCGCGCGTGATCGTCCACGTCACGGAACGCCGGTGCCTCGGAGGCACCGGTCACCTCCATGACGATCTTCTGGAGCCGATCGAACATGTCCACCAGCGGGGTCGTCGCGTGCTGCAGGTCGACCACCTCGCGCTGGAGCCCGAAGATGCGCTTCGATACCTCGCGATCCCGGGAGAAGAGCTCATCTTCGATCTCGTCGACGTCGTTCTCGACGCCTGCGACCACGGGGAGGTACTGATCGATGATGTCGTCGCAGACCGCCCACACGACCGCGTACGGGCCGAGCGAAAGGATCTCCGGCCGAGCCTCGAGCGTGTGACGGACAGCGGACAGGTCGGGGTTCTCGGCGTGGCGCACGGTGATGACGTAGCCGGGACCCACGAACACGTGCACCTCGCCGAACTCGACGGTCTCGGACTCGTCCATGTACCGCGCGGGCTGCAGCACGAGAAAGGTCATGTCGCCGTAGCGCTCCAGCTTTGCCCGCTGATGACCTTTGAGCGTGTCTTCCACCGCGAGCGGGTGGAGGTCGAGCACCTCCGCGATCGCGTGCATCTCCTCAGCGTCGGGCCGATACAGACCCACCCACGCCATGCCGCCGAAAGCCTGCGCCTCGTGGAGCACTTCGGCGGCGGTGCCGCTGAGAACTCTGCGGCCGTCCCTGTACACGGCGGCGTCGACGAGAGTCATGAAGCCACCCTAGGTCAGCGCCCACCGCGGCTAGTGTCGTGTCGTGACCAATCGACGCATCCTCTACATCGGCGGCACCGGAACGATCAGCTCGGCGTGCGTGCGCCGCTCCGTCGACCGCGGCGACGACGTGACCGTGCTCAATCGGGGCTCATCACGCCGGCCGCTGCCGCCGGGCGTGCAGGAGGTCGTCGCCGATGTCCGCGACGCCGAGGCGGTGCGCGCGGCCGTGGCCGGCGCCGAGTTCGACGTGGTCGCCGACTTCCTGGCGTTCACTCCCGAGCACGTCCAGCAGGATCTCGACCTGTTCGAGGGCCGCACCGGACAGTACGTGTTCATCAGCTCGGCATCCGCCTACGAGAAGCCGCCACGCCGCCTGCCGATCACCGAATCGACGCCGCTGCGCAACCCGTTCTGGCAGTACTCGCGCGACAAGATCGCCTGTGAGGACCTGCTGGTCGCCGCCCACCGCGAGCGCGGGCTGCCGGTCACCATCGTGCGCCCGTCGCACACCTACGACGAGCGGATGATCCCCACCACCGGCCAATGGACCGACATCGCGCGCATGCGCGCCGGCAAGCCCGTCGTGATCCACGGCGACGGCACGAGCCTGTGGACCCTCACGCACGCCGACGACTTCGCTGTCGCGTTCGCAGGGCTGCTCGGCAACCCGGAGGCGATCGGCGATGCCTTCACGATCACCGGGACGCACGCGCCGACCTGGAATCAGGTCTACGGCTGGCTCGCCGATGCGGCCGGAGTGGCCGACCCCGACTTCGTGCACGTCGCCTCGGAGACCATCGCGGCGTTCTCACCGGAGATCGGACCTGGGCTCCTCGGCGACAAGGCGCACTCGGTGCTGTTCGACAACAGCAAGGTGACCGCCCTCGTGCCCGAGTTCCGCACGACGATCACGTTCGACGAGGGCGCCCGCCGCATTCTCGCGTACTACGACGCGCACCCGGAAGAGCAGCAGAACGACGTGGACCGCGACGCCCTATTCGACAGGATCGCGGCCCACGCCCGCTCCGCGGGCTGAGGCTCAGCGCGTGATCTCGCGCACCGTCCCCCGCTCCAGTCGCAGCCGACGGTCCGCGCGACGCGCGACCGCAGAGTCGTGCGTCACGACGACGAGTGTGAGCCCTTCGGCGTTCAGAGTCTCCAGCACTGCGAGGATCTCGTCGCGCATGCTCTCATCGAGGTTGCCGGTCGGCTCGTCCGCCAGCAGCACGCGGGGGCGCTTGACGATCGCCCGCGCGATCGCCACGCGCTGCTGCTGACCGCCGGACAGCTCCCCGGGGCGGTGGTCCCCGCGGTCGGCGAGTCCGACGTGGCTGAGCGCCTCGCTGACCCGGGCGGCTCGCTCCGCCTTCGGCAGGCCCATCGGCTCGAGCGCCATGTCGACGTTCTCGTGCGCGGTGAGGGTGGGGATCAGGTTGAACCCCTGGAAGACGAAACCGATCTCTGCGGCGCGGATGCGTCCGAGCTGAGCGTTCGACGCGCTCGCGATGTCGGTGTCGCCCAGCAAGACGACGCCCGCCGACGGCCGGTCCAGCGCCCCGAGCAGCTGCAGCAGGGTGGACTTGCCGCCTCCGGTGGGCCCCTGGATGGCGACGAACTCGCCGGCGCGGATCTCGAGGTCGACGCCGGTCAGCGCCTGGACGACGCGGCCCTTCTGCGCGTAGCTGCGGGCGACACCGGAGAGCCGGTACATCGGCGCCGCCGGCGGTGCACCGTCGAGGAGCTGCGGCGTCGAGGTCGCGGGGTGGGTGGGATCGATGATGGTCATGTCGTGTTCTCCTATCGTGCGGGGATGGGCGGGCGCGGCCGCGGAGCGGTCCAGCGGATTCATCAGGCGACCGAGCGCAGGGCTTCGGCCGGGCTCAGCCGGGCCGCACGCCAGCCGCCGAAGGCGCCGGCGATGAGACCGCCCGCGACCGCGAGGCCGACCGCGGCCACGACGACCCAGATGCTCAGCGGTGCGTGGAGGACGACATCCGCCGTCTGCTGCGCGATCGCTGCCGCGCCGCCGAATCCGCCGCCGGGTCCGCCCTGGCCCGGCCCGCCCTGGGTCACGGTCGGCGCGGACGAGATCGTCGGGGCGACCAGGTTGATCACCCAGATCCCCGTCAGCCCCACGATGAGCCCGACGACACCGCCGATCAGCCCCTGGATCATGGACTCGCCTGCGACCTGACCCACGACGCGGCCGTTCGACCAGCCGATCGCCTTGAGGGTGCCGAACTCTCGGGTGCGTCGAGAGACGCCGGAGATCGTGAACAGCACCGCGAGCACGACGGCCACCGCGAGCACGATCAGTGAAAGCCAGGTGCCGAGGTTCGTGATGAGCGACGAGGCACTGGAGAGCGACCCGGAGACCGTCGAGGCGAGGTCGGACTGCGAGCTGACCGTGGCATCGGGCAGCGCGGCCTCGATGTCGGCCTGCACTGCCGCGATCTGGTCGGCGGACTCGGCCTGCACATAGACCGTCGAGACCACATCGCCGACCCCGGAGAGGGTCTGGGCGACATCCAGCGGGATGTAGACGTTCGCCGCGGTGTCTGCCGAGCTGGACGTCGAGGTGACGATCCCGACGACCTCCATCGCGGTGCCTCCGACGTCGACCGTGTCGCCGACGGCGAGGTCCGCGGTCGAGGCGTACGTGGCGTCGAGGACCGCGACA
>NZ_JBFUFC010000100.1:0-13172 GCF_056403635.1 Microbacterium sp. P2_F9
TCCGAGCATTCCGTTGGAGGTCTCGAACAGGGTCAGCCCGTGAAACTCCCACGCGCGGGAGCTTGGTCCTGCGCCGAACCAGCCGGGAGGGACTTCGACTCGCGGTGCGGGACGCAGCGTTGCGATCTGGGGAGCGCCGCTTGACGCCGAAACGGGGGACAAGGCGAGCAGCCCGTAGGTGAGGGCAGTTGCTATGCCCGCCGCCGCGACAATCGAGGCCGCCCACACCAGTCGAACACGCCACGACAGCCGCCGGGGCTCACCGTTGGCGTCAGCCGACGGATCGGGGACAGGTTCATCGGGATCGGAGGTTTGCGAGTCGTCAGGATCGGGGGCGGCCGTGCTGTCATGTTCGCTCGCCTGAGCCGCGGCGTCCGGCGCCTCAGCGAGTCCCTGATTCTCGGCGGCATGCGAGGAGCCGACTGCCGCAGACGTGTCTCGCGAGATGGGTGCGGGCACTTTGATGAGCCCTTCCAGCTCACGAAGACGCCGTAGCGCGGCCGAGTCCGTTTCAATGTCCGCCGAAGGACCGTACGCGCGGGAACGAAGAGTCTGAAGCTCGTCAGCGATCTCGGTGTCCATCGGCGGCATCGTCTCACGAGATTAGCTCCCGTGCGCTACCCGCCATCCCGCGAGTCGTGCGTTTCCGATGCCGGTCCTGCAGCGGCGCCGGCAAATCTCATGACCCGCACTCCGGCCGTGGAGTTTTCCGAGCACCCCGGTGGAAGTGTGACCTTTTGGGGTGCTGCGGACACTATGAAGTGTGGGCGACTCTGACGAAGTGGTGTGGCAGCGCGTAGTCGCGGGCAACGCCCGCGACTACGGACTGATCTGGGATCGGCATCGCGACCGCGTTATCCGGCACCTGCGTCTCAGTGGCAGCAATCTCGTAGACGCAGACGACTTGGCGGCTGTGACGTTTCTCGAGTTGTGGCGGCGTCGAGGTGATGTGCGATTCGTGGACGGGTCGCTGTTGCCGTGGTTGATAGTGACCGCGCAAAACGTCCACCGCAACGCGCAACGCGCTAATCGTCGCTACCGCGCGTTCTTGGCGTCCCTTCCAGAGCCAGAGCACGCGCCGGATCATGCCGATCAGTTCGCGGAGTTCGATAACTCACAGTTGGGGCGACTGCGCGGTTTGCTGGCCGATGCGCGTCCGGCAGATGCCCGCCTGTTGGCGATGACCTCTCTGGAGGGGTTCACGATCCGCGAAGCGGCCGCCGCGCTGGGCGTCTCCGAATCAGCGGCGAAGATGCGGCTCTCACGACTYCGGCAGCGGCTTTCGAGCTCGCTTGCTCCCATCACGGAAGGGGAAACACCATGACAATCCCATCCACCCCGAGCAGGTCTGACGCSATYCGCGCCGGCTTGATCGCRCATGTCGCMTCCTCYCSYCCCCGCGCCSGCRTGGSGTGGGCCGCTGGCCTGGTGGCTGTSGGAGTGATCGCGGGTGCCGGTGTGTCCGCGGCCGCTTTCGCTGCGACAGACAACTGGCCCTCTCCCGGCCCGGAGACGCACCCGGCTGGCAACGGGATCGTCATCGAACAGCCCGCCGGCCAGCCCACACCTGCGCTGACCGATCCGGTTGTTGCCCCCCAAGGCGTCATCCCGGGACAGCCGGTGATCACCGTCGTCGGTGACCCCACCTCTCTTACGGTGACATCCCCGATCGAGCTACCACTGACGAACCGGCCCAACGAGGCCACCCATGTGCGGGTCACCGTCACCTGCCTGACCGTAGGAAAAATCGTCTGGGGAACAGACCCCAGTGGAAACAACCCCGCCAGTTCCTGCACCGCCACCGACGCGGGAWCCGCCTCGGGGACGGCGTGGCTGGACCTCCCACTTGACGWATCCACCACGACTCTCTTCGTGAACCCGSAGGGCAAAGCGACAGCGAGCGTGACAATGCAGTACGTCAACTACGTACCCACGCTGCTCGGAGTGAATGAACACGGCGAAACCTACGGTTCGGGAGCGTCCGACCAAGGACAACCCGACCTGATCCTCGTCGAGACCACCGCAGCGGACGGAAACSCCCTTCAGGGATACGTGCATGCAACCGCCCTGAACTCCTTCTCACCCGACCAYGCAACCCCGCCCTCCAACCCAGACGAAGCTCTCGCCTGGCAGGAAGAACGCGACCAGAAGTACCCGAACGGRTGGGACCTCCCCGTATTCGAATCCGACGGAACCACCCAAATCGGCACATTCCACGTCGGCGGCTAACACCAGTTCACGGTCGCTCCACGCGGCAACTCGAGCAGAGGCGGATCGCTCACCCCGACGGTTGGTCACGCAGACGCATCCGGTGCCGATCGATCAACGTCGCAGGGTCGAATGACAATTGGGTCAAGCGGGCATTCGATGCCCAGAAAGAACTTCGAGCCTCCGTGGACAGTTGCGCGGTCTGCGGCCATGTACAGGGTGAAGGGCTCCAGGAAGGCGACACCCACATGAATGACTTCGACCTCGACACCCGCATCCGTGCAGCGGCACCGCGCGTATCCAGCCCGATGGGGCTTCCTGACCACGGAGCCCGCATTCTCCGCGAGGCGCGCCACCGACGTCGGCGCAAGCTTCGTATCTGGACAGCTAGCGTCGCCGCTTCCGTCGTCCTCGTGGGCGGAGGAACCGTCGCGATCGCCGGCAACGGTCTGCAGACGCCCTGGGGTTGGACAGCCGATAACGTGTACCAGTTCCCTGGCCCGAACGGTCAGACGTGCTTCGCCGGCCTCGTCGTGAAGCCAGAAGGAGTGGCCGCGGACGCAGAGGTTGTTGTTGTTGCCCGGGAGATCGTCGCGGGGCTCGACCTCGACACGCTCGACATCTCAGAGGCGGTGGCGGAACTCGAAGCAGAGAACGACCAGCCGCTCGATGACGGTGGTCCCGGAATCCTGCACCAAACCCCGCAAGAAATTGCCCAGTCCGCGGTCTTCATGACTGTGACCAACCTCATGTTCACCGAACTGAAGGACCGCGGCCTAACCACCTCGGGAGACCAGGTCTCCGTGAGCTTGTTCTACCAGGCGCAGGGCTGCCAGTGAGCCCCGCGCGCGACAGCGATGCGCACATCCACGAACTCGTTCGACTCAATGCGGACGACCTGCTGCGATACTTCCAGCGCCGCCTCCTAAACGACTCCGATGCAGCGGAGGCGCTCGGTGAATTGCTGCTCACGGCCTGGAAGTTGAGACGCCGAGTGCCGAAGGACCCCACGGAGGGCCGGATGTGGCTGTTCGCTGCCGCGCACAACGTTCTGCGAGACTCCCGGCGCACACTGGCCCGTCGTTCTGCCGCGGTTGAGCGGCTGGTGAGTGACATGCGGACATTGACCCCACCCGCATGGGATGACACCGCAATCGAGGTCCGCGACGCCCTCGACCGGCTCCTAGACGAGGATGCAGAACTGGTCCGCCTCACCTATTGGGACGGCCTAGCATCCCACGAGGCAGCATCCGTTCTGGGCATCAATCCGTCGACAGCTCGCTCGCGGTTGTCGCGCGCGAAACAGCAATTGCGCGTAGCACTCGAGGAGATCGAGTGCGCGGAGAAGGGACCTGACGATGTACGAGCCGCGTCCATCTGATATCACGCTGCCACCGACTGAACCCATCCACATAGTGGTACCGCAAGTTAGCGCCCAGCCGGACATGGTCTAGGACTTCACTCGCCGGTCGCTGAACGCGACAACTCTCGTCCGCAAGCGGACCGGCCCGGGGCGACGTAGATGCCCTACCGAGGAAGTTGCGGATACCGCTAGCGTCGGATCCATGACAGCCATAGCCGGACCTCGGCGTTCGACCCCAACCCTTCCCGTGATGGCTCTCGCGGTCGGGGCGGTGAGTATTGCGGCATGGCTTGTGCCGGGCGTCGTCGGCATGGTCATCGTCGGTCTCACGGGCACCGTCGCGATTCTCCTGGGAGCTGGCAGCCTTCTTGCGGTCGACGATAAGTCATCGCGGTCTGTCCGTGTCATGGGAACAGTCGCCGTGGTGCTGGGGCTCATGGGTCTGGCAGGGCTATGGGTCACCGCCGTGCTCGTGGCAGCGATCCCCGGCTGACCAGCCGCTCCGGATCGCACGAATCCGACGTGGAGCCTGCTGATGCGAAAGTGCGCACCGGACGTGGACCGCTGCTCACCCGACCGTAGGTCCGTCCATCAACGCGACCGCTTGAGTCGCGGAACCGTCTCTAGTCACGCCCGCTAACTGTTGCGCGCTCTTGTCGCTGGATAGTGCGGTAGATAGTCGAGCGGGCGACGTTGAACAGTTCAGCAAGCTCAGCTGTCGAATGGGTACCGGCGTTGTAGACCTCCATAAGGTGGCGTTGCTGAAGGATCGAGAGTTTGGGTTGCTTCCCACGAAGTCGTCCCTTGGCCTTGGCGACCTGCATCCCTTCGCGGGTTCGGGCTCGGATTAAGTCGGACTCGAACTCGGCGACCATCGCGAGGACGTTGAACAACAGCCGGCCCACCGGATCGAGCGGATCGTGCACGGACCCGCCGATGCTGAGCTTCACATGCTTCGCCGTCAACTCGTCGACGATGTCCTTGGCGTCACGCAGAGATCGCGCCAGACGATCGAGCTTCGCCACAACGAGCGTGTCGCCATTCCGGCAAGCGGCCATCGCCTCCCGGAGGCCAGGTCGCGCACGATTAGTGCCGGTCAGCCCATGATCGGTAAAGATGTATGCCGGGTCGACGCCGAGACGCTCCAAAGCGATTCGCTGGGCTGTCAGATCTTGTTCAAATGTGGAGACGCGAGCGTATCCGATCAGAAATTCATTCATGGCGGAAGACTTCTCTTGCGGCCGCGCTCGGGCTAGATGCAATCACTCCACCGCGGTCGACTGACCAGGCAAGCAAACGGTCTCCGAAAGCTAGGGCCAGGGGAAGCCATCGATCGCGACCTTGACCCTCCTGCAGGGGTGTGCGAGGGCTGACTATCGGTTCTGCGGAGCAGGCGCTGATTCGCGACATTCCCGCAAGACCTGCCCGCGATCCGGTCGCACTCGGGGACGTCATACGCACTGACGCCGAAGCACCACAAGCCACGACGAGGGCCTGAGCCATTGCTCACCGCGAGGGTTCGACGCTGTCGCGATCTGGCTGCCTCCGACAAGCGGAATGAGCGCAAAGTAGAGAATGCAATGCGCGACGCTCTGAACGCGTGTCGGGACCAGTTGGAGACGGCCAGCCGTGCAGTTTCCGCCGCCGCGGGCCCGTCAGCAGTCAGCGCGAATGTCGGGCACCGGATCTTCACTCGTCGCGACCCGGAAGCGGCCCATCACGGTGACGGGTGCCAGCCCGGCGGCGGTCGATCGCGGAAGGATGCGCAGACTCACGTGCCGAGGGGCGCCGTGGAGGCGGAGCTCTGCCAGTGCGAGGGAGCGTGGAGTTGCGCTGGCCGGCAACGTTGCCTCAACCCATGCGATCGCGACGTCGTCTGGGCTCAGTTCGGTGATGTCGCGTTCAAGGACCACCGATGCGAGGTACCGCTTCTTGCCGGCGGCGATCGTCGATCTCGACGCGAGAGTAGGAAGCGGGCGAGGCGTGCGCGACCGGTTGGTCATGGAGATCGTGACCCGCCACAGATTTTCCATGACGAGATCCTCGACCGGATGGACGCCGTGTACTTCGATCTTGACACCGTCGAGACTCGCCGACCTACGGCCATGCCGGCGCCATAACTGACGTCCGGTGAGAAACGCCACAACCCCGATGCTCGCCCCGGCTAACAGCCAGCCGAGCGGAGACGTCCAGTCGCTCATCGGTATCTCCCTGCCTCCATGGATAAGGGATACTCCTGACTACAGACACGGCCGGCGTGAGCACTGAGATCAGCTAGAACTCTCCGATCGCGAGGCCGAGTCGCAGGTAGAGGTCGGTCACCGCTTCGTTGTTGACCCGGTACTTGACCCAGGAGCCTTTTCGACCCTCTCCCATCGGTGGATCGGCGATGACGATCCCTGCCGTCTCGAGTTCCGCGAGGTAGGGCTGGACCGTTGATGGGCCGAGCTCGAGGGCGTCGCAGAGCGGGCCGATCGTGACATCCGGGTTGGTGCGCAGGACGCGGAGGATCCCGGCCTTGACCAGGTTCCCGAGGATCGCGACAGGCTCCTGTGCGTCGTCTGATCCAGCGGGCTGCGCAAGTCGGGGCATCTACCCATTGTTCCGCAGCGCTTCGTTCCCGTCGAGGAAAACTATCCGGCTTAGCTGTTTACAACGCACCCATACGGCTATACAGTATGGGTCATGAGTGGGGAGCGAGCACGGAGCGAGTCGGTATCGTGCCCGACCGTGGCCGCCATTTCTCACGCACCTCTAATGGATTTGTCCGGTTTGACGCGACTATATTGCGCCGAGCGTCCCAGCGGCCGCGTCCTCTCCTCCCCAGGCGCACCTTCGGATGGACTTACTCACAATTATGTTTCCGATCGTTTAGCACGAGCCATAGTTGTGCGTAGGATGCCCGCACGGCGACCTTTGCGAGTGTCGACCTGTCCGCGCACGGGTGCCGTCCTGATCGATCAGGAGGGCCGACAGTGGTGACGACGCAGCGTTCTCGTCGGGGCGGGCTGTTCTGGGCGATCCTCGGTGGCCTCGTGCTGATCGCAGGCATCGTCGCGATCATCGTGGTCCCGCTTGCCGGGCAACCGTCGCCGACAGCAACTCCAACGCCAGCGACCACGTCTGCTTCCGGAAGCCCCACGCCACCTGGCTCCGCTGGCGGTGAGGGTGAGTTCGTCGACCCGAGCGTCACGGCGCAGGGCTGGGTGCCGGAACCGATCACCACCGATCCCGAGACATACATCCGCGCCGCACTGGCGGCGGCATCAACCTTCGACACCACCAAGAGCTCCCGGGATGACTGGCTCACCTACCTGGATACCTGGTTCACCCCGGACACGCGTTATGCCTCAGAAGCAGACCAGCAAGCGGCGATGGCCGCCTCGCAGGTGGAGTTGCGGCAGGGGGTCGTTCTTCCACAGGAGGAGTGGGATTCCCTCGCCGCCGAGGACGGTCGCGTCGTCGCGGTGGTGACGGGCGATCTCGTCTTCGTTCCGGTGACGGAGGATCCCTCGGGCGACATGTCGATCGGCACGGGCGACATCACCCTGACCAATACCCGGTCTGATGGTGGTGACGGGGAGACATCGTATGAGGAGAACGTCCGGGTGAGCGTGCAGGTGCTGTGCGGGGAGGGGTCGGTCCCGACCCCGAACACGGCGCAGCAAGCCGGCGATTGCAAGGTGGTCCGGTACTTCACGGAGCCGTTGGAGCCCTGACATGGGTGCCCCGGTCGCCGCCGCCGCAGCCCTCGCCAACACGAGGACTGGTCGGAAGATCGTGACCGGGGTGATCTTCGCCCTCCTGCTCTTGATCGCGATCGTGATCACCCCACTCCTTGCCATCCCGTTCGTGATCGCCGGAAGCGCCGCAAGCGCCGCGCTCACGACCACGAACGGCGCTCCACCCGCGGCCAGCGGAGCCTGGGGGTACCCGCTCGCGGGTCCGTACTCCACGGGTCGCGGGTTCGGCTACCACCCCGTCGTCGGGTGCAGCTACTGCTCCACGAACCACATGGGCTACGACATGGCCCAAGGGTGCGGTGCCACGGTCTTCGCGGCCAGCTCGGGCACGGTCATCACCGCCGGTCCCTACCAGGGGTACGGGAACGCGGTCCGCATCGACCATGGCGACAACCTGGTCACCCTCTACGGGCACATGCGGTGGTCCTCGCTCCGCGTCACCGTCGGTCAATCGGTGACAGCAGGCACGGCCCTTGGCGCCGAAGGCAATACCGGCAAGTCGTTCGGCTGCCACCTCCACTTCGAACTCCAGAAGTCCGGAACTCCGGTAGATCCGGAGCCGTTCATGGCCGCCCTCGGCCTCCCCCTCAGATAGCCACACAGCAAGGAGCGCAGCATGAGACATCCCCTCACCGTCCTCACCGATGTGGAGGTGCCCCCGATTGAACMGGACTTCTCCGCCCCGTTCTTCCAGGGCTTCCAGGTCATCGCGTCCTACATCCTGGCCGCCGCGATGCTCGTCGTGCTGATCATGCTGATCATCGCCGGCGCATCCCTCGCGTTCCGGGGCCTCGCCCCCGAACGGATGCGGTCCTGGGCTGGCGAGAACATCATGTGGATCTTCATCGCGGCCGCGGTGCTCGGCGCCGCCAGCGGCCTGTTCGCCTGGTTCGTGAACTTCGACTTCGGCTTCTGATGCACCACCTGCGCGCCCTCATCATCGGGACGGCCATCGGCGCCGCCCTGGCCTTGAGTGCGCTCGCGCCGGCATCGGCTACGACATCGATCCCCACCGCTACACCCGTGGCTTCGATGGAGGCGGTATCGGGTGAGTCTTGGTCTGCTCCGAACTACCCCGTCGATTGCGAGAGCGCGAGCGGGCAGGTGACGTGCACCCCGTCAGATCCCAAGAACGTGACGGCCCAGCGATGCTTTGTTGGCGTGGTCGTGGATGGTCAGAGAGCCACTGTCTGCACGACGTTCGAGGGGCACACTCAGGCGATTCAGGCAGCTGGTGGGCGTGCCCTCCTCGTCGAGTACGGGTGCAGCCTGGGGGACGTCGTGTGTGTCACGTTCGAGAACGCGGGCCGCGGGATGGCGATTTCCGCGACCGGGATGATGTACGTCGTTGCCGCGAACATGCGGTTCGATACCAGCTCGGTGCTGTGGTCGGCCGCGGTCGGGGAGTGGTCATTCTGGCAGTGGGCGATCCTGGTCATCACGTTCTGTGCCATGGTGTGGGCGATCGCGGCCGCAGTCGTCTCCGGTGACCGCGGGGAACTGATCGGAGCGTTCGTCCGGTCGTTCCTCGCGGTGGCCTTGGTGCCGATCTCGTTGTGGCTGACCGGGCATCTGCTCAACGCGGTCGATGACATGACCTGGTACATCATGAACCGCAATGGCCCGCTGGGCCTGTTCTCCACGTTGCAGTCGGTGATGTGGGCGGGCGGTCAGGCGAACTACTTCTTCGCGTTCCTCATCCATGGGCTGCTGATGATCGGGATGCTGCTGCTGATGCTGGTGTTCGCGTTCCGCAACATCGTCCTCGCGGCGCTGATCGCGGTCGGCCCGGTGGCGTGGATGCTGTTCCCGGTCCGTGGCATTGGGCCCCAGTGGGTGGTCCGCTACGTCTCCGCCGTGGTCGTGCTGCTGCTGACCGGCCCGCTGACGATCGGGTTCGTGACGTTGATCATCAACGGGCTCGCGACGGTGAAGACGATCTGGGATCCGCAGTCCTGGCCGCTGCTGGTCGGGCTGGCGTTGGTGGCGTTCGCCCCGTTCGCGATCTTCGGGCTGTTCAGCTTCGTCGGCGCCGTGGCGGCGGACGGGGTCGGGTCCCGGATCGGATCGCAGGGCGGACGCATGGCGACCGGAGCGGCCCGGTCCGCGGTCAGTATTCCCACCCGTGTCGCCGGCCTCCCCGCCGGAGTACGCCCCAGCGGCGGCGCCCCAGGTGGACCGAAGCTGACACCTGCGACGACACGGTCGTCGACCACCCCGCGGGGCGCATCCGTCCCCGCGCAATCCCGTCCCGGCCCCTCATCGGGGTCGCCCACGCCCACGGCCCAGACGCAATCTGGCCCGCCGAAGCCGCCGTCCACCCCCGTGGGTAGCCCCACTCAGAGGAGGTCCTGATGACCACCACACCTGACTACGCCCGTCCTGTTCGTTTGCCGCGTCGGTCCCGGCAGGGAGTGGTGATGGGGCTGGACCCGTGGCAGCTGACGTTCGTGACCGCCGCCGCGCTGGTGCTGCTGATCGCGGTGAACCGGTTCGGCCCGCTCGGGCTGCTGTACGCGGCACCGATCTATCTCGGGTTCGGGGTGACCGCGCTGACCAGCATCCATGGGGTGTCCACGCCGAAGATGGCCGGCCTGTGGCTGATGAAGCAGGTCCGCCACGCCGCCGGGGCTACTACGAACGTGTACCGGCCGGAACGCACCCAGCTCGCCGGCACCCTGAATCTGCCGGGGACGCGCGCGTCGATCCAACTGTGGGATGTCGACGGGGTGGCGTGCGTGTACAACCCGCACGACCGGTCGGTGTCGGTGCTGGCGGAGTTGGAGGTGCAGGGGTTTCTGATGCACGACACCCCGGAACGGTTCGACCTGGCGGAGCAGTTCGATCGGGTGCTCGGCCCGTTCACGCAACGCCCCGGCATCAAACGGGTCACCCTGCAGGAGCGCACCCTGCCGACCACGATCCGTGCCGCCCGGGAGCATTACGACACGGTCCGCCGGGTCCGCCAGCTCGACCCGGACTCCCCCGTCGCCCGCAACTACGACGAGGTGATGGACCGGTCGGAACGGTTCGAGGTCGCGCACCGCAACTACATCATCTTCACCCTGGACCTGGTCGCCCTCGGCGGGCAGTTGAAGTCCCTCGGCGGCGGGAAGGACGCGATCCTCGCTCTCGCAGCGATCGAGGCCGGGAATCTGGCGGACGCGTTGAGTGCGGCGAAGATCAAGGTGCGCCGCTGGCTGTCCCCCCGCGATGTCGCCGCGTTGGGCCGGTTGGCGTTCGATCCGGAGTTCGCCGCGACCGTGCAGAACCGCCCCGACGCCCTGACCGGGGTGGACCCGGTCGCGATCGGTCCGATGTTCCTGGAGGAGCCGAAAGGCCGCAACGGGGTCGTCGTCACCGACTCCGGGGTGCACACCACCATGTGGATCCACGAGTGGCCGCGCGCCGACGCCCCGGTCGGGTTCCTCTCCCCGATCGTGTTCGCCCGGCACCCGAACACCGGGGAGGCGATCACCCACATCTTCTCCATCGTGCTCACCCCGGTCCCGGTGTCCAAAGCGCTCAAACGGATCCGGGAGGAGAAGAAGGTGTGGCGCGGCAACGAGCAGCTCCGCGCGAAGCGGGGGGCGGACGGGTCGGCGGCGGACGCGGCGGACTGGAAGGCGCTCGAGCAGCAGGAGCAGGAGATCGCGAACGGGCACGGCGAGTTCCGGTACGGCGGCTACCTCACCGTCAGCGCCCCCGATGAGGAACGCCTGGACCAGGCGATCGCCGGGATGCGCAACGCCCTGTCCCGGGCCGGGATGGAAGCGCAGATCCTGTACTGCCAGCAGGCGGAAGCGCTGATGGTGAACGCGTTGCCGGTCGGGCTGGGGATGAAGTGATGGCCCGCCACACGGTCACTTTCACCCCCGGGAACCTCACCCGGGCGCAGAGACGCGCCCTCCGCCAGGAGACCGCCCAGGCCGTGCGGGAGGAACACCCCACCCCGTCCACCCGGAAGGACCGGGCGCTGCCGGAGCCGGCCGTGCCGGGACCGTTCGGTCCGGGCATCCTGCAGGGCGGGTACTGGAACCTGGCGAAAGCGGACATTCCGGCGCATCAGGCGACGTCGCAGCACATCGCCGGGATCTACCCGTTCGTCGCCGACTCCGGGCTCGGGCACCGCGGTCCGGTGATCGGGGTCGACCTGAACGCCGACGCGCTCTGGCACTTCTCCCCCTGGGAGTCGTACGTGGACGCGTCCGAGCGGGGCACGTTCAGCACCAACATCCTCGTCCTGGGCGCGTACCGGTCGGGGAAGTCCGGGTCGATCAAGATCCTCACCACCCGGTCGATCGCGTTCGGGCACCAGGTGGTGGTCCCCTCCGACCCGAAAGGCGAATGGGTGGCGATCGCCGAAGCCATCCCCGGCGGCCGGGTGATCCGGCTCGGCGGCGGCACCGGCGCCCGCCTCAACCCCCTCGACAGGGGCCCGCGCCGGTCGGACGCATCCGACGAGCAGCACGAGCAGATGGTCAAGCAGCGCCGGATCGGCACCCTGATCGCGATCATCGAGATGACCCTGGGCGGCCGGCTGACCGCGGTCGAGCATGCCGCGATCCTCGACGCCCTGGACCGGTGCATCACCCACACCGACGACCAGCCGACCCTGCGCGGAGTGTACGAGGAGCTGGGCCGGCTGGCGGGCGAGACGGATGCCGCATTCGGTGCCGCGGACGGGGCCGTGCAGCCCCGGTTCGTGCTGCGCCGGTTCGTGGAAGGCGACCTGTCCGGGCTGTTCGAAGACGAATCGACCGTGCAGTTCGACCAGGACGCCCCCATCGTGGTCACCGACACGTCCGAACTGTTCGCCCGCGGGGACCTCGCCGCGCAGCTCACCCAGGTGTGCTCCACCGCCTGGATCCAAGCCGTGATCAGCGACCGGGGCGCCCGGCGCACCCGGTACGTGGTCCGGGAAGAGGGCTGGCGGGACATGACGTCTCTGGCGTCGCTGCAGATGTTCCAGCAGTGGTTGAAGCTGTCCCGCCACTACGGGATCAGCAACATCGTCATCCTGCACAAGATGGGCGACCTGGACGCCGTCGGTGACGCCGACTCCCTGGAACGGTCCCTCGCCTATTCGATCGTCGGAGACATCGAGAACAAGTTCATCTTCCGCGTCAACCACCAGGAACAGGCAGCCCTCCGCCAGCGCTTGAGCCTCCCGGCACCGCACGTGGAGATGGCCAGGCAGTTGCGGCGCGGCGAGTTCCTCGCCTACGTCGGCCAGTACTCCTACCTGGTGGACTGCTTCGCCACCTCCACCCCCTGGGAGTACGACCTGTTCAAAACCGACGACGCCGTCTCCCCCGCCGACGACGACCCCGGCGAGCTGCGGCTGATCGAACCCGACGAACTGGACAGCTACTGGCCCGAACCCCTCGCACCCGAACTGCTCCCACCCGACGCCGCCGCCGGTGACGCGGGTGTGGACGGGTGGCTTGCCCCGCTTGACACCCAGCTGGAAACGGAGCCGTGATGACCACTGCCATCCACCCGCGCGCGTTCGCCACCGTCACCGGACCCACCGCGACATTCGTCACCGTCGACGGTCAGGCCGAACCCATCCAACCCACCGAGGGGGAAGACATCCGGCAGGCGATCGTCCGCCGCGCCACCCACGAGGCCCGCCGCACCGGCACACCCGTGGAACTGGTCACCTCCGGCGACCGGGGCGAGCACCACCTGCTGATCGGCACCGACGGCGCCCTCGGCCCCGTCACCACCGCCCCACCCGCCCCCGACACTCCGGTCCCTGTCATGACGGGGCCGGAGGAGGGTGTGCCGGAGTCTTTGCGTGGAGAGGAGGTGAGGGAACCGGCTCCGCGGCCGGGCCCGGTCTACGCTCCACC
>NZ_JBFUFC010000101.1:0-13111 GCF_056403635.1 Microbacterium sp. P2_F9
GCGCTGCACGAGCCCGAGCTCGACCCCCTGCTGCACGAGCCGGGACGCGCGCGGCTGATCGACGCCGACCGCGTCGCCCAGTTCGCTGACCGTGAGCGGGACGGATGCCGCGGCCAGCGCCTCGAGCATCCGGAGGCGTGCGGGGCCGCCGAAGCGGCCGCCCGCCATCCACGGCGGCTGGCCGTGCATTCCCCCGTGGTGAGCCGCGCCGTGCGGACCCCCGTGGGGGCCGGCGTGCGGACCTCCTCGACCCCAGCCTTCGCCGGGCTCGAAGCCGTGGCGGTGACCCTGACCGTMCCACGGCGGGCGAGGCATCCCCCGTCCGCGCAGACGCGCCAGGGCGGAGGCGATGGCTTCGGCGGGGTCGGGAGTGGCGGTCATCCCTCAAATTTACATGCGACTTGACATGGATTGATATTGCATGTCACACTGCATGTACATGCACTCTGACATGTATTGATCGGTCGGCCTCTTGAGCCGGCTCCCGAAAGGATTACCCATGAACGACATCAACCCTGAAATCAGCCCCGAGCCCGACGGCACCCCCGACGGCGCCGAAGAGCGCCTCCCCACCGACCGGCGCCCGCTCGGGTTCTGGCTGCGTGCCGTCGATGCCCTCATCTCGCGCGAATTCGACACCGCGTTCGCCGACGAGGGAGTCACCCGACGCGACTGGATGCTGTTGAACGCACTCGCCCGCACGGTCGACGCTCCCGAGTCCGGCCAGTGGCTCGCCCGCAAGGGCAAGCACCTGCGCGGTCTCGAGAAGCGCGGCTGGGCGGACGAGACCGGCGACGGCACCTGGGTGCTCACCGACGAAGGCCGCGCCGCCCTCGATCGCCTCGGCGGAGTGGTCGACGGCATCCGCCGCCGCATCGCCGACACGGTCGCCCCCGAGGACTTCGCCACCACCCTGGCGTCCCTCGAGGCGATCGCCCGCGAGCTCGGCTGGGACGAGAGTTCCGCACCGACGCGCGGCGGCTTCGGCCGCGGGTATGGGTGGGGCTTCGGCCGTGACTTCGGTCGCGGGTTCGGACCCGGCTTCCGGCCGGGCTTCGGCCGCGAGTTCGGGCCCAGCTTCCGGGCCGGCCACGAGCACCACCATGGCTACGGGCACGGGCACGGCGAAGGCCACCGGGCCGACTCCGAGCACGGCCACGACCACGGCCACGGCCGCGGCCACGGCCCCGAGTTCGGCCACGGCCACGGCCCCGAGTTCGCGCACGGCCACGGGTACGGCCATGGTCGCACCCACGCCGACGAGTCCTGCCACCACGAGCACCACGGTCGGGGCCGCGGTCGGTCACACCAGGGCGGCAGCCACACCGAGCACGCCTACGAGCGCGGCTTCGACGCCGGGTTCCGCCGGGGCCAGCACGCCTGACCCCGCCACCGAGACCACCTCTTCTCGCCGAGACCACCTGTTCCCACGGGTGGTCTCGCGCAGAAGGGGTGGTTTCGGCGTGCGGGCGGGGCGAGAAGATGGGTGGATGACGACCCCCGCGCTCCTCGCGATCTCGCATGGCACCGCCTCGGTGGAGGGCCAGGCCGCGATCCGCCACCTCGTCGACGCGGTCGCCGCGCGGCTGCCCGACGTCACGGTGCGGCTCGGGCACGTCGACGTGCAGCAGCCGGATGTCGCGGCATCCCTCGCCTCCATTCCCGATGCGGACCCGGTGGTCATCGTCCCGCTGCTGCTCTCGGCGGGCTACCACGTGCGGGTCGACCTGCGGAAGCAGTCGGCCGGTCGCAGCGCCGTCGCGATCGCCCCCGCGCTCGGCCCCGACCCCCGCCTCGTCGACGTGCTGGTCGCGCGCCTGGCAGCCGCCGGACTCGAGGATGCCGACGCGGTCGTGCTCGCCGTCGCCGGCTCCAGCGACGAGCGCGCCAACGACGACTGCCGGGTCATCGGCGCGATGCTCGCCGAGAGACTCGCCCGTGACGTGACCGTCGGATTCCTCGCCGCCGCCGAGCCGCGCCTCGGTGTCGCGGTCGCGGGCGCGCGCGAAGCGCGGGCCGACGGCATCCGTCCGCATGTCATCGTCGCGAACTATCTGCTGGCGCCCGGGTATTTCCACGACCTCGCGGTGCGCCTCTCCGATAGCGCCACGGTCGCCCGTCCGCTGCTCGACGCGGATGCGCCCGCCGACTCCCTCGTCGACCTCGTCGTGGAGCGCTACCGCACAGCCGCCGCCGCAAAGTCCAGCATGTGACGCCGTGTGACCCCACGTTGCAGAGTCTGACGCTGGACTGGGTCCAGAAAGGGTCCGCTTCTAGCCTCGGGTGAACGCGGGTGCTATGTGTCCGCGCCCGGATTCTCCGGACGACGTGGAGGCGACAGTGACCATCAGTGAGACCGAGCAGGCAGCGGCCCGCCCGCCGCATGCGGGCAACGCTGAGACGCTGCCTGCGGCGCGTCCGCCGCGTCCCTCGTCCCGCCCGAACGGGCAGTGGAAGATCGACGGCACGACCCCGCTCAACGGCAACGAGGAGTGGAAGCAGGTCGACAACGGCCTCGCCGTGCGCGAGCGCATCGAGAACATCTACGCCCAGGGCGGTTTCGCGTCGATCGACCCGACCGATCTGCACGGGCGCTTCCGCGTCTGGGGCCTGTACACCCAGCGCAAGCCGGGCATCGACGGCGGCCGCACGGCGACCCTCGAGCCGCACGAGCTCGAAGACGAGTACTTCATGCTGCGCGTCCGCATCGACGGCGGGCAGCTCACGACCGAGCAGCTGCGGGTCATCGCGGGCATCTCGATCGAGTTCGGCCGCGGCACCGCCGACCTGACCGACCGGCAGAACATCCAGCTGCACTGGATCCGCGTCGAGGACGTCCCGGAGATCTGGCGCCGCCTCGAGGCCGTCGGACTCGGCACGACCGAGGCGTGCGGCGACGTTCCGCGCGTCGTGCTCGGATCGCCCGTCGCCGGCATCTCGGTCGACGAGCTGATCGACCCGACCCCGCAGATCGACGAGATCACGTCCCGCTTCATCGGCGATCCCTCGCTCGCGAACCTGCCCCGCAAGTTCAAGACCGCGATCACCGGTCACCCCAGCCAGGACGTCGTGCACGAGATCAACGACGTCGCCTTCGTCGCCGTCGAGCACCCCGAACTCGGCATCGGCTACGACCTGTGGGTCGGCGGCGGCCTCTCCACCACCCCCCGCCTCGCGGAGCGGCTCGGCACGTTCGTCGCCCCGGAGCGGGTGGCGGATGCCTGGCACGGCGTCGCCCAGATCTTCCGCGATTACGGCTACCGGAGGCTGCGGAACAAGGCGCGGCTGAAGTTCCTGCTCGCCGAGTGGGGCACCGAGAAGTTCCGCCAGGTGCTGCAGGACGAATACCTCGGCTACGCGCTCCCCGACGGCCCGGCCGCCCCGAAGCCGCTCGCCCACGGCGATCACGTCGGCGTGCACAAGCAGAAGGACGGCCTCTCCTACGTCGGCGCCACGCCGATCGTCGGCCGCGTCTCGGGCCCGAACCTGGGCAAGCTCGCCGACCTCATCGAGGCGCACGGCTCGACGCGGCTGCGCACGACGCCGTACCAGAAGGTCGTCATCCTCGACATCCCTGAAGACCGCGTGGAGTCCCTCATCGCCGGCCTCGACGAGCTCGGTCTGTCGGCCCGCCCGAGCCTGATCCGCCGCGGCACGATCGCGTGCACCGGCATCGAGTTCTGCAAGCTCGCCATCGTCGAGACCAAGGCCTACGCGACCGCGGCCGTGCTCGACCTCGAGGAGCGCCTCGAGCAGTTCGACCTGCCGCACCCGATCTCGCTCCACGTCAACGGCTGCCCCAACTCGTGTGCGCGCATCCAGACCGCCGACATCGGGCTCAAGGGCCAGCTCGTCACGATCGACGGCGAGCAGGTGCCGGGCTACCAGGTGCACCTGGGCGGCGGGCTGGTCAACGCCGACCGCGACGAAGCCGGCCTCGGTCGCACGGTCCGCGGCCTCAAGGTCGCCGCCGACGGGATCGCCGACTACACCGAGCGCATCGTCACCCGGTTCCTCGCTGAGCGGGATGCCGCATCCGACGAGACCTTCGCCCAATGGGCGCACCGCGCCGAAGAGGAGGCCCTCCAGTGACCGTCTCACTCGCCCCGCGTCTCGCGACGAAGCGCTCCGCCGAGGAGCTCGAAGCCCTCGCCACGCAGGGCAACCTCGAACTCGGCAGCCTCACCGACCACGAGGCATCCCCCGCCGACGTCGTCGCCTGGGTCGCCGAGCATTTCGGAGCGGATGCCGCGGCCGTCGCCTGCTCGATGGCCGATGCCGCGCTGCCGCACCTGGTGGCGCAGCGCCTGCCCGGGGTCGACGTGCTCTTCCTCGACACCGGCTACCACTTCTTCGAGACCCGGGTCACCCGCGACGAGGTCGCCGCCTCGCTCGACGTCCGGGTCGTCGACGTGCTGCCGCAGCAGACCGTCGCCGAGCAGGACGCCGAGTTCGGCGCGAAGCTGCACGACCGCGATCCCGGCCTCTGCTGCGCCCGTCGCAAGGTGGCGCCCCTCCAGGACGCGCTCGGCGGCTACGAGGTGTGGTTCACCGGCGTGCGCCGCGACGAGGCCCCGACCCGCGCCAACACGCCGCTCGTGGTCTGGGATGAGCGCAACGGACTGGTGAAGGTCAACCCGGTGGCGGCATGGAGCTTCGATGACCTGCTCGACTACGCCGGCACGCACCAGGTGCCGGTGAACCTCCTGGTCTCCAACGGCTACCCCTCGATCGGCTGCGAGCCCTGCACGGCTCGGGTCGCGCCGGGCGACGACCCCCGGTCGGGCCGATGGGCGGGCCTGTCCAAGACGGAATGCGGGCTGCACCTATGAGCATCGACATCACCGCGACCAGCCCGGTCCCTGAGCTTGTCGAAGGGTCCGGCGCTTCGACAAGCTCAGCGACCAGCTCAGCGCGCCTGTCGACCCTCGACATCCTCGAGGCCGAGGCGATCCACATCATCCGCGAGGTCGTCGCCGAGTTCGAGCGGCCCGTGCTGCTGTTCTCCGGCGGCAAGGACTCGGTCGTCGTGCTCCACCTCGCCGCGAAGGCGTTCTGGCCCGGCCGCGTGCCGTTCCCGGTGCTGCACGTCGACACCGGGCACAACTTCCCCGAGGTCATCGCGTTCCGCGACGAGACCGTCGAGCGCCTCGGCATCCGTCTCGAAGTGGCGCATGTGCAGGACTACATCGACGACGGTCGCCTCGCCGAGCGCGCCGACGGCACCCGCAACCCCCTGCAGACGCTGCCGCTGCTCGACGCGATCGCGGCCGGGCGCCACGACGCCGTCTTCGGCGGGGCTCGGCGCGACGAGGACAAGGCACGCGCCAAAGAGCGGATCATCTCGTTGCGCGACGAGTTCGGGCAGTGGGATCCGCGCAACCAGCGCCCCGAGCTGTGGAGCCTCTACAACGGCCGGCACACGCCTGGGCAGCATGTGCGGGCGTTCCCGATCTCGAACTGGACCGAGCTCGACGTCTGGCGCTACATCGAGCGCGAGGGCATCGCGCTGCCGCCGCTGTACTTCGCGCACGAGCGCGAGGTCTTCCGCCGCGACGGCATGTGGCGGGCGGTGGGCGAGTCCTCCTCCGCCGACCGCGGCGAGCAGACCGAGCGTCGCCTCGTGCGCTACCGCACGGTCGGCGACATGAGCTGCACCGGAGCGGTGGAATCGGATGCCGCGGACCTGGCATCGATCGTCGCCGAGGTCGCCCAGACCACGCTGACCGAACGCGGCGCGACCCGGGCCGACGACCGCCTGTCCGAGGCCGCCATGGAAGACCGCAAGAAGGACGGGTACTTCTGATGACGCTTCGACAGGCTCAGCGACCGGAGGCAATCCTCGCACCGGGCACGCTCTTCCGGTTCGCCACCGCCGGCTCGGTCGATGACGGCAAGTCGACGCTGGTCGGCCGGCTGCTGCACGACTCGAAGGCGATCCTCGCCGACCAGCTCGAGCAGGTCGCCCGCACCTCCGCGGAGCGCGGGTTCGCGCACGGGGACTTCGACTTCGCCCTCCTCACCGACGGCCTGCGCGCCGAGCGGGAGCAGGGCATCACGATCGACGTCGCGTACCGCTACTTCTCCACCGGCGCGCGGTCGTTCATCCTCGCCGACTGCCCCGGGCACGTGCAGTACACGCGCAACATGGTCACCGGCGCGACCACGGCAGATGCCGTCGTCGTGCTGATCGACGGGCGCAAGGGCGTGCTCGAGCAGACCCGCCGGCACCTGGCCGTCGTCGCCCTGCTGCGGGTGCCGCACGTCATCGTCGCGGTCAACAAGATCGACCTGCTCGGCTTCGCCGAGGAGGCCTACACCCCGGTCGCCGAGGCCGTGCGCGCCGTCACGCGCGAACTCGGCATCGACGACGTGCACGTGCTGCCCGTCTCCGCGCTCCAGGGCGACAACATCGTCGACCGCTCGGCCAACATGCCCTGGTACGACGGCCCCGCCCTGCTGGAACTGCTCGAGGCGCTGCCCGCGGCGGACGAGCTCCAGGGCGCGTACGACGCTTTCCGCCTGCCTGTGCAATCGGTGCTGCGGCCGCAGGGGGGACTTGCCCCCGACCTGGCCGCCGACCCGGTGCTCGCGGAGCGCTACCGCGACTACCGCGCGGTGGCCGGCCGCGTGTCGTCCGGCACCGTGCGGATCGGCGACGAGGTGCAGGTCTTCCCGACCGGCATCCGCACGACCGTCACCGGCATCGCCATCGCCGGCGTCGAGGCCACCGAGGCCATCGCCCCGCAGGCGATCGCGCTCCAGTTCGCGGACGACGTGGATGCCGCGCGCGGCGCCGTCATCGTCGCCGCCGGCACCCTGCCCGCCGGCGCCCGCGACCTCGATGCTGAACTGTTCCAGCTCGACAGCCGGCCGCTCATCGCGGGCGCGCGCGTGCTCGTCAAGCACGGCACGCTCACGGTGCAGGCGATCGTCGCCGAGATCGTCGATCGGCGCGACCTCGACACGCTCGCCCACGAGCCCGCCTCCACTCTGGAGGTCAACGACATCGGCCGTGCGCGCCTGCGCCTTGCCGCCGACCTTCCGATCGAGCCCTACGGCGTCACCCGCGCCGGGGGATCGTTCCTGGTCATCCATCCGTCCGACGGCGCCACCCTCGCCGCCGGCATCACGCACGGCTGATCAGCCGCGCGCGCACCACCCCAACCGAACCGCCCATCGAAGGAGGCGAAACAGTGAACAAGACCCGCATTGCGACGACGATCACGACCCTAGGACTCGTGGCCGCCATGATGACCGGCTGCGCCACCGCGACCGCCGAACCTGCGAGYGTCTCCGACGACGGGCCTTCGGCGACCGAGCTGCGCCTCGGCTACTTCGCCAACGTCACGCACGCGCCCGCACTGGTCGGACTGCAGGAGGGCCTCTTCCAGGACGCCCTGGGCGACGTGAAGCTCACGACCCAGGTCTTCAACGCCGGCCCCGCCGCGATCGAAGCGCTGTCGGYCGGAGCGATCGACGCGACCTACATCGGCCCGAACCCGTCGATCAACACCTTCATCCAGTCCGCCGGAGCGTCAGCGCGGATCATCGCGGGAGCCGCCACCGGCGGCGCCGCGCTCGTGGTGCGCGACGGCATCGACTCGGCCGCCGACCTGGCCGGCACGACCCTCGCCTCGCCCCAGCTCGGCAACACGCAGGATGTCGCGCTGCGGGTGTGGCTGGACGACGAGGGCTACCAGACCGACACGACCGGCGGCGGGGACGTGCACATCACGCCCACCGAGAACGCCCAGACGCTCACCCTCTTCCAGCAGGGCGGCCTCGATGGCGCCTGGCTGCCGGAGCCGTGGGTCTCGCGGCTGATCCTCGACGCGGGCGCGCACGTGCTGGTCGACGAAGCCGACCTCTGGGACGACGGCGCGTTCCCGACGACGGTGCTGCTCGTGCGCGCGGACTTCCTCAAGGACCACGCCGATGTCGTCAAGCAGCTCCTGCAGGGCCACATCGCGTCCGTGCAGTGGATCACCGACCACCCCGACGAGGCAGGCGGCGTGATCAACAGCGCCATCGAGGCCGAGACCGGCAAGCCGCTCGCCGACGAGGTCATCGCCCGGGCGCTCGAGCACGTCGCCTTCTCGGTCGACCCGCATGCCGAGACGTTCCCGACCCTCGTCGAGAACGGCCTCAAGGCCGGAACGCAGAAGGACGGCTCGATCGACGGGCTGTTCGACCTGCGCCTGCTCAACGGACTGCTCACCGCCGACGGCGGCGAGACGGTCTCGGCGGCCGGCCTGGGCAAGGACTGACACTCATGACCGCGGCATCCGCTCCTGCTTCCGGCACCACCGCTTCGGTGGCGCCGGAAGCGGGCGTGCCGAACCTGCTCGGCCCGAGCTTCGACGAGAGCGCGTCGCTGCGTCAGCCCGGTCCGCCGGCACCCGTGGCGATCCGGATCGAGGGCGTCACCAAGCGGTTCGGCGGCGGGCCGCTCGTGCTCGACGGCATCGACCTCGACATCGCGGCCGGCGAGTTCGTCTGCCTGCTCGGGGCCTCCGGCTGCGGCAAGTCGACGCTGCTCAACCTGATCGCCGGCCTCGACAAGCCGACCGCAGGGCACATCGACACCCCGGGCGCCGGATCGGCCGTGATGTTCCAGGAGTCGGCGCTCATGCCCTGGCTGAGCGCCCGCCGCAATGTCGAGCTGGCGCTGCACCTGCGCGGGGTGCCCCGGCGCGAACGCCGCGAGAAGGCGCTCGCGCTGCTGGACACCGTCAATCTCGCGGATGCCGCGGACAAGCGTCCGCACGAACTCTCCGGCGGCATGCGCCAGCGTGTCGCCCTCGCCCGCGCGCTCGCTCAGGACCGGCCGGTGCTGCTGATGGATGAGCCGTTCGCCGCGCTCGACGCGATCACCCGCGACCTGCTGCACGAGGAGCTCGAGCGCGTCTGGCGGGCAACCGGACGCACGATCGTGTTCGTCACGCACAACGTGCGCGAAGCCGCCCGGCTCGGCCAGCGGGTCGTGCTCCTCTCCAGCCGCCCCGGCCGCGTCGCCGAGGAGTGGCGCATCACCCAGACCGTGGGCCGCCGCATCGAATCCCCCGAGGTCGCCGCCCTCTCGGTGGAGATCACCGACAAGCTGCGCAAGGAGATCCGCCGAAATGCCGCGTGACATCGCCGCGCTTGCGGACCCGGCATCCGATCGCCTCCCCTCGGCGGACGACTTCCGCAGCCTCGAAGCAGGACTCGACCGCCTGCAGACCGACCCGGAGCGTCCGCGCAGCCGGTGGCATACCTTCACGACGAGCGTCCTGCCCCCGCTGATCTTCGTCGGCGTGCTGATCCTCGTCTGGCAGCTGTACGTGATGATCGCCCACCCGCGGCCGGACCTCGCGCCCAGCCCGGTGGACGTCGCCCTCGCCCTCGGCGACGCGTGGGAATCCGGCCGGCTTCAGATCGCGATCACCACGAGCCTCGAGCGCGGCATCATCGGATTCCTCATCGCCATCGCGGTCGGCACGCCGCTCGGGCTGCTGCTGGCCGAGGTGAAGCCGCTCCGCCGCGCGATGGGCCCGATCATCTCGGGACTGCAGGTGCTGCCCTCGGTCGCATGGGTGCCCGCGGCGATCCTCTGGTTCGGCCTCTCGGATGCCACGGTCTACTTCGTCATCCTGATGGGCGCGATCCCGTCGATCGTCAACGGCCTCATCGCCGGCATCGATCAGGTGCCGCCGCAGCTGCGCCGGGTCGGCACGGTGCTCGGCGCCGGCCGCTTCCAGCTCGCCACCCTCGTGATCCTTCCCGCGGCCCTCCCCGGGTACCTCGCCGGCCTCAAGCAGGGCTGGGCGTTCTCGTGGCGGTCGCTGATGGCCGCTGAGATCATCGCGACGGGCGGCACGATCGGCTTCGGTCTCGGCTCCATGCTCGACCAGTCGCGCACACTCGCCGATCTCCCCGGTGTGCTCGGCACGATCCTGGTGATCCTCACGATCGGCGTCTTCATCGAGCTCGTCTTCTTCGGTCCTCTGGAGCGACGGATGCTGCGTGGCCGGGGTCTGCTGCAGTCCGGGGGTGCCCGATGAACGCGGGTCTCGTCACGCTCGTCGGCGCCGGCCCCGGCGACCCCGATCTGCTCACCGTGCGGGGACTCCGCGCCCTGCAGAACGCCGACGTCATCGTCGCCGACCGGCTCGGCGCGCGGAGCGTCCTGGATGGCCTCGATCTCGACGCCGAGGTCGTGGACGTCGGCAAGCTCCCCGGCCACCACGCGGTGCCGCAGGATGCGATCAACGCCCTCCTCGTGCAGCTCGCCCAGGCCGGCAAGAACGTGGTGCGGCTCAAAGGCGGCGACCCGTACATCTTCGGCCGCGGCGGCGAGGAGCTCGCCTTCTGCCAGGCCGCCGGCGTGCACGTCGACGTGGTGCCCGGCATCACCAGTGCCGTCTCAGTACCAGCGATCGCCGGCATCCCGCTCACCCATCGCGGCCTCGCCGCCACCTTCACCGTCGTCAGCGGCCACGATCAGATCGCGCAGCTCTCTGGTGGGCGCGACCACACCGTCGTGATCCTCATGGGCATCGGCACGCTCGCGAACTCCGCCCTCACCCTCGCCCGCGGCGAGCGCGGCGCGGACTGCCCGGTGGCGATCATCGAAGACGGCTATGGCCCGCACCAGCGCGTCACCATCGGCACCCTCGGCACGATCGCGACGCAGGCGGCGCTGCGATCGGTACGCTCGCCCGCTGTCGTGGTCATCGGCGACGTCGTGTCGCTCAGCCCGTACGCGCCCGCGGAGCTCTCCGCATCTTCCTCCGTTCCGCAGTCGAACCCGGCCGGGCCACGCAACGCGTAGCCCCCGAATCGACCACCGAACAACCACCCGAACGAAAGGCCTTCGCTGTGACCGAGAACTCCCCGGCCCTCCAGCCCCTCCGCGTCGCGATCGTCGGCGCGGGACCCGCCGGCATCTACGCCGGCAACATCCTCGCGAACACCCTTCGACCGGTTGCTGAGCCTGTCGAAGCACAGGGACCGGATGCTGCCCTTCGACAAGCTCAGGGACCGAGCGAGGTGGCGATCGACCTGTTCGAGTCGCTCCCGGCCCCCTACGGGCTCATCCGGTACGGGGTCGCACCCGACCACCCGCGCATCAAGGGCATCGTGACGTCGCTCCACGAGATGCTCGCGGCCGGCACGATCCGCTTCATCGGCAACGTCGAAGTGGGCCGCGACATCGCCCTCGACGAYCTGCGGGAGCGGTACGACGCCGTGATCCTCGCCAACGGCGCCATCCGCGACGCCGCGCTCGACATCCCCGGCATCGACCTGCCCGGATCGCACGGGGCCGCCGACTTCGTCTCCTGGTACGACGGGCACCCCGACGTCGCACGCGACTGGCCGCTCGATGCCGCCGAGGTGGCGGTCATCGGCAACGGCAATGTCGCACTCGACGTCGCACGCGTACTGGCCAAGCACGCCGTGGACCTCCGCCCCACCGAGATCCCCGACAACGTGCTCGCCGGGCTCGAGGCATCCGTCGTCACCGACGTCCACGTCTTCGGGCGCCGCGGCCCCGGCGACATCAAGTTCAGTCCGATCGAGCTTCGCGAGCTCGGCGAGCTCGCCGACGTCGACATCGTGCTCGCCGACGAGGACTTCGCCCACGTCGACGCGTCGAGCGCCACCACGAATCAGCTCAAGGTCATGCTCCGCATCCTCGATGGCTGGCGGTCCCGCCCGGCCACCGGTGCGAGCCGACGCCTGCACCTGCACTTCCACCACGCGCCGGTCGCGGTGCTCGGCACCGACCGCGTCGAGGGGCTGCGCTTCGAGCGCACCGTGCCGGTCGAAGGTGGCGTGGTGGGGACCGGCGAGTTCCGGGACATCCCGGTGCAGGCCGTGTACCGGGCGGTCGGCTACTACGGCAGCCCGGTGCTCGACGCACCATTCGACGATGTTGCAGGGGTCATCCCGAACGTCGAAGGCCGGGTGACGGATCCGGCCTCGGCCGCTCCCATCCCGGGGCTGTACGCGACCGGCTGGATCAAGCGGGGGCCCGTCGGCCTCATCGGCCACACCAAGAGCGACGCGATGGAGACGATCGCCCACCTCGTTGCCGATGCTCAGGCCGGAGTGCTCACCTCCCCGAGCGTGACCGACGACGTCCTCGAACTGCTCGCGGAGCGCGACGTCGCGTACACGACCTGGGATGGCTGGCTGGCCTTGGACGCCTACGAGCGCGAGCTCGGGCAGACGCAMCGGCACGCGCGCGAGCGCGTCAAGGTCGTCGCCCGCGACGAGCAGGTGCAGGTCTCGCGCGCCGGAGCGCTGATCGGCTCGTGACGTATGTGATCGCCCTGCCGTGTGTGGACGTGAAGGACCGCGCGTGCATCGACGAGTGCCCGGTGGACTGCATCTACGAGGGCGACCGCAGCCTGTACATCCACCCGGACGAGTGCGTGGACTGCGGCGCCTGCGAGCCGGTGTGCCCGGTGGAGGCGATCTACTACGAAGACGACCTCCCCGAGGAGTGGTCGGACTACTACAAGGCGAACGTCGAGTTCTTCGATGAGGTCGGATCCCCTGGTGGGGCTGCGAAGGTCGGCGTGATCCACACCGACCACCCGGTCATCGCCGCACTGCCCCCACAGGCCTGACGACCATGCCCGAATCGGCATTCAAGGGGCTGAGCCCGGCGGACGCGGCCGACGTCGTCGTGCTGGGCGGTGGCCCAGCAGGGCTGTCCGCGGCGCTGAACCTGGGGCGCTCGCGAACCAGCGTGGTCGTCGTCGACGCGGGGCGGCCGCGCAATGCCGCCACGCTGCGTTCTCACGGATTTCTGACCCGCGACGGGGTGTCACCCCTCGAACTGCGCAAGCTCGCCCGCGCCGAACTGGCCGCCTATCCGGGTGTGCGCGTGCTCGAGCGCACTGCCGCCAGTGCCCTGCATCCGATGGATGCCTCCAGCGGCATGCGATTCAGGGTCGGCCTCAGCGGGCGCAAGGCGGGCGCCCCCCCGGCGATCGCCGCCCGCTCGGTGATCGTCGCGACCGGGCTGCGCGAAACCCTGCCCGCCATCCCGAGCCTGCGCGCTTTCTACGGCATGAGCATGTTCAGCTGCGCTGCGTGCGACGCCTGGGAGCTGCAG
>NZ_JBFUFC010000102.1:0-13109 GCF_056403635.1 Microbacterium sp. P2_F9
GACAACCTCCCCGCGGCTTGGGAGGGCTTCACCACCGGCCCTTGGCAGGACGCCATCGACGTCCGCGACTTCATCCAGCGCAACTACACGCCGTATGCCGGCGATGCCTCCTTCCTCGTCGGCCCCACCGACCGCACCACCCGGGTGTGGGACACGATCGCGGCGATGTTCCCCGAGGAGCGCGCGAAGGGCATCTACGACGTCGACCCGCACACCCCGGCCGGCATCACCGCCCACGCCCCCGGCTACATCTCCGCGGACGACTCCCTCGTCGTCGGCCTGCAGACGGATGCGCCGCTCAAGCGCGCCATCATGCCCAACGGCGGCTGGCGCATGGTCGAGGGCGCCCTCGAGACGTACGGGTACGAGGTCGACCAGACCCTCAAGGCCGTCTTCACCTTCCAGCGCAAGACCCACAACCAGGGCGTCTTCGACGTCTACCCGCCCGCCGTCCGCGCCGCCCGCAGCTCGCACATCATCACCGGCCTGCCCGACGCTTACGGCCGCGGCCGCATCATCGGCGACTACCGCCGCGTCGCGCTCTACGGCGTCGACGCCCTGATCCAGGCGAAGAAGCTCGACAAGCTCCAGCTCGACACCGCCCCGTTCGGCGAAGAGGTCGTCCGGATGCGCGAGGAGCACGCCGAGCAGATCCGCGCCCTCGCCGAGCTCAAGGAGATGGCCGCAAGCTACGGCGTCGACATCTCGGGCCCGGCCACGACGGCTCGCGAGGCCGTGCAGTGGCTGTACTTCGCGTACCTCGGCGCGGTGAAGGAGCAGAACGGCGCGGCGATGTCGCTCGGCCGCACCTCCACCTTCCTCGACGTGTACATCGACCGCGACCTCGAAGCCGGTGCGATCACCGAGCAGCAGGCCCAGGAGCTCATCGACGACTTCGTCATCAAGCTGCGCATCGTGCGGTTCCTGCGCACCCCCGAGTACGACGAACTCTTCTCCGGCGACCCCACCTGGGTCACCGAGACGATCGGCGGCGTCGGCGAAGACGGCCGCGCACTCGTCACGAAGAACTCGTTCCGCTACCTCCAGACGCTCTACAACCTGGGTCCGGCTCCCGAGCCGAACATGACGGTCTTCTGGAGCGCGGCACTGCCCAAGGGGTTCAAGGACTTCTGCGCCCGCGTGACGATCGACACCTCGGCCGTGCAGTACGAGTCCGACGACCTCATCCGGGCCGCGTGGGGTGACGACGCCGCGATCGCCTGCTGCGTCTCGCCCATGCAGGTCGGCAAGCAGATGCAGTTCTTCGGCGCACGCGTCAACCTCGCCAAGACGATGCTCTATGCGATCAATGGCGGACGCGACGAGGTCTCGGGCAAGCAGGTTGCCCCGGCATCCGCTCCCGTCGGCGACGGCGTCCTCGACTACGACGACGTCATGGCGCGCTTCGACGGTCTCATGGACTGGCTCGCCAAGACGTACGTCGAGGCCCTCAACTGCATTCACTGGTCGCACGACAAGTACGCGTACGAGCGCCTCGAGATGGCCCTCCACGACAAGGACGTGCTGCGCACGATGGCCTGCGGCATCGCGGGGCTCTCGGTCGCCGCCGACTCGCTGTCGGCGATCAAGTACGCGACGGTCACCCCGGTGCACGACGAGCGCGGCCTCGTCGTCGATTACGTCATCGACGGAGAGTTCCCGACCTTCGGCAACGACGACGACCGCGTCGACACCATCGCCGTCGACCTCGTCGAGCGCTTCATGACGAAGGTCCGCACGCACCCGATGTACCGCGACGCCGTCGCCACCCAGTCGGTGCTGACGATCACCTCGAACGTGGTCTACGGCAAGGCGACCGGCAACACGCCGGATGGCCGCCGCGCGGGTGAGCCGTTCGCCCCGGGCGCGAACCCGATGAACGGACGCGACACGCACGGGATGCTGGCATCCGCTCTCTCGGTCGCCAAGCTCCCGTACGACCAGGCGCAGGACGGCATCTCGCTGACCAACACCGTGGTTCCGGCCGGCCTCGGCCGCACGCTCGACGAGCAGGTCGCGAACCTCGCCGGTCTTCTCGACGCCTACGTGGGCTCCAACGGGTACCACATGAACGTGAACGTCCTCAACCGGGAGACGCTCGAGGATGCCATGGAGCACCCCGAGAACTACCCGCAGCTGACGATCCGCGTGTCGGGCTACGCCGTCAACTTCGTCCGCCTCACGCGCGAGCAGCAGCTCGACGTGCTGTCGCGCACCTTCCACGGCTCGGTCTGATCGACATGCCCGCGCTCCTGATTCCCACGCCGCTGCCGGCCGACGCGATCCGCATGGACGCGCCGGCACGGCCGGGCGGCGTGCGCGCAGGAGCCGGGCTCGGCGGCCTCTCGGTCGCCGACGTGGACCGGGCCCAGCGTCTCGCAGCGATGCGCGCGGGCGTTCTGGGCTCGGTCCACTCCTGGGAGCTCGTGACCGCGGTCGACGGTCCAGGCACCCGGATGACGGTCTTCCTCAGCGGCTGCCCGCTGCGCTGCCTGTACTGCCACAACCCCGACACGCTCGCGATGAAGGACGGCAAGCCGATCGAGGCCGACGAGATCCTAGCCCGCGTGCGCCGCTACCTGCCCGTCTTCACCGCGACCGGCGGCGGGCTCACCCTCTCCGGCGGCGAGGTGCTCATGCAGCCCGCCTTCGCCGCACGACTCCTCCGCGGCGCCAAGGAGATGGGCGTGCACACCACGCTCGACACCTCCGGGTACCTCGGCGCGCACGCGACCGACGCGATGCTCGATGACACCGACCTCGTGCTGCTCGACGTGAAGGCCGGCGACTCCGAGGCCTACCGGCGCGTCACGGGCCGTGAGCTCGAGCCGACCCTCGAGTTCGGCCGACGCCTGGCCCAGCACGGCGTCGGCGCGAAGGGACCTGAGGTCTGGATCCGCTACGTGCTCGTGCCAGGGCTCACCGACGACGTCGAGGGCGTCGCGAAGGTGGCCGAGTACGCGGCATCCCTCAACGAGATCCGACCAGGCACGGTCACCCGCGTCGAGGTGCTCCCGTTCCACCAGATGGGGCGGTCGAAGTGGGAGGCCATCGGCCGCACCTACGAACTCGACGACACCGAGCCGCCGACCCCTGAGGTCGTCGAGCGCGTGCGCGACCAGTTCCGTGCGCAGGGCCTCACGACCTACTGACGTCAGCGAGCGGATGCCGCGATCGCGCGGTCTGCAGCGGTCCGCGCCCACCGCTCGGCGTCGGCCAGCGATTCGCGCGTCAGCGCACCGGGGGCCTCGTGGTTCTCGACCACCCGCTCGATGATCTCGACGATCCCGGTGAACGACAGCCGTCCCTCGTGGAAGGCATCGACCGCCTGCTCATTGGCGGCGTTGAAGACTGCCGGATAGGTGCGGCCGGCGTGTCCGACGAGCTTCGCGAGCCGCACTGCGGGGAACGCCTTCGCATCGAGGGGCTCGAAGGTCCAGGATGTCGCGACCGTCCAATCGAGCGGGCGCCCGACACCGGCGACCCGCTGCGGCCAGTCCAACCCGAGCGAGATCGGGAGCCGCATATCGGGCGGTGACGCCTGCGCGATGGTCGATCCGTCGACGAACTCCACCATGGAGTGCACGATCGACTGCGGATGCACTACGACGTCGATGCGGTCGTACGGCACCCCGAACAGGAGGTGCGCCTCGATGACCTCAAGACCCTTGTTGACCAGGGTCGCGGAGTTCGTCGTCACGACGCGGCCCATGTCCCACGTCGGGTGGTTGAGCGCCTCCGCGGGTGTCACGCTTTCCAGCGACTCTCGGCTGCGACCACGGAACGGGCCCCMGGATGCCGTGAGCACGAGTCGCCGCACCTCGTCGCGCGCGCCGCTGCGCAGCGCCTGAGCGATTGCGGAGTGCTCGGAGTCGACCGGCACGATCTGACCCGGGCGCGCGATGGCGGTGACGAGGTCGCCGCCGACGATCAGCGACTCCTTGTTCGCGAGCGCGAGCGTGCGGCCCATCTCCAGCGCGGCCAGGGTCGGCCCCAGCCCGACCGAGCCGGTGATGCCGTTGAGCACGACATCCGCTTCGACGTCGCGCACCAGCTGCTCGGCCTCGACGGCGCCGAGCGCGGTGTCCTCGACATCGAATTCCTCGGCCTGAGCGCTGAGCTTCTGCCGATCGGATCCGGCTGCCAGCCCGACGACTTCGAACCGCCGCGGGTTGGCGCGGATGACCTCGAGCGCCTGCGTGCCGATCGAACCGGTGGAACCGAGGACGAGCACGCGACGCATCGCGCCAGCCTAGCCGCGCCCACTGATCCCCGCCATCGACGGGCCTCGCTGCGATGGATCGGTCGGGCCATCACCTGGCCCGACCGACCGCAGGACTACTGCGTCGCGGGGTGGGCGACCGCGAGGATGTCGACGACGAACACGAGCGTCTGGCCCGCGAGTTCGCTGGTGTTGGTGTCGCTCTTCTCGCCGTATGCGGCCGAAGGCGGCAGCACCGCGATCACCTGGGAGCCGACGGTCTCACCGGTGACGGCGTCCGAGAACCCCGGGACGACGCCACTGCCGACCGTGAAGCTGAAGGGCTGCTTGCCCCACGACTCGTCGAAGACCTTGCCGGTGTCCCACGAGACGCCGTGATACTGCACGAGCACCTGGTCGCCCACGGCGACGGTGGCGCCGTCGCCCTTCTTGAGGGTCGCCTTGCTGAACTCGGTGGGGATGTCGCCGTCCGGAAGGGTCACCGTGGGGGCGCCATCGTCGGCCAGCTCGACCGTGGGCATCCCGTCGACGGGATCCTGCGGGTCGCCCCAGGCTGCGGTTTCAGCCGTGCCGAGCACGTCGATGACGTACACCTGGGCGGTGGTGTTGTTCGCCGTGTCGGCCGGGAAGACGGTGACGAGGCGCGAGCCGGTGGTCGCGCACCCGATCGCCTGACCGAGGCCGCTCGCCGCAGAGACCTGCACCGGAAGGAGATCGTCGTTGTAGCCCTGGGCGCCGAGCTTCTCGCCGGTGGTGCCGTCGAAGGCGGAGAGCGCGAACTGCACGAGATCGCCGGCCTGGACGGGGTCGCCGGTGCCCTCGACGATCGTCGTCGTCTGGAGCTCGGTGACTTCGAGCGGTGCGGTGAAGGTCGCCGTCGACTCGGTGCCGGCCTCGCCGTCGACGGTGACCGCCTCGGACGCCGCCCCCGAGGGCGCGACCGCGGCGCAGAGATCCGCGTCTCCGGTGGGCGATGGCGAGGGGCTGGCCTCGTTCGCCGTCGACGTGCAGCCGGCGAGCAGAAGGGCCGACAGTGCGGCTGCGGACAGGATGGCAAGCGAGCGGGTGCGCACAGAGAACCTCATCGATGAAAGAAGGGGAACCACCATCCTCCCCCATGATTCCTTTGGCTGCGCTGAGAACCGGTCATGCCGCGACCGGCATGGGCCGCGCAATAGAATCCAAGGATGACTTCTGACGAGCATGACGACGCCGTCGCGCCCGCCGAGGAGTCGAACGCGACCCGCATGGGTGCCACCTATGCACTCGGGCGCTTCATCATCGCCCCGCTCGGACGCTTCATCTATCGGCCCCAGGTCGAAGGCAAAGACAACGTCCCCAAGTCGGGACCCGTCATCTTCGCGAGCAACCATCTGTCGTTCATCGACTCGATCGCGATTCCGGTCGCGTCGCCGCGGCCCGTGCACTTCCTCGCCAAGGCCAGTTACTTCAACGGCACCGGCTTCAAGGGCTGGCTCTCGCGGGAGTTCTTCACCGCGATCGGCGCCGTCCCAGTGAACCGCGGCGCCGGCCAGGCCGCCCTCGACGCCCTCGACCAGCAGAAGCAGATCCTCGACGACGGCAGCGTCGTCGCCCTCTATCCGGAGGGCACCCGCTCCCTCGACGGTCGCCTCTACAAGGGGCGCACGGGCGTGGCGTTCCTCGCCCTCGAGACGGGCGCACCCGTTGTGCCGGTGGGCCTCATCGGCACCGACAAGGTCATGCCGGTGGGCGCCACGATGCCCTCGACGAAGCACCGCATCACCGTTCGATTCGGCGAGCCGCTCGACCTCGCGCACCACGGTCCGGCCACCTCAGGCCGTGCCCGGCGTGCCGCGACCGACGACATCATGAGTGCGATCCACGGACTGACCGGCCAGGACCTCGCGAACGCGTACAACGAGGTTCCCGCACACACCCCGATCGAGAAGATCAAGCAGGCACTGCCCCACGAGCGCCGGTAACGCGCCCCTAGGCCGTCTCCCCCGGACGCCTCAGCGCGCCGCCGCGACCTCGACGGACGGCTCGTGCCGCACCGGGAAGTTGACCGAGTTCGCGATGAAGCACCACTCGTTGGCCTTCGCATGCGCGGCGGTCGCGGCATCCGTCATCGATGCGTCAGCCACCGTCACGTGCGGACGCAGGACCACCTCGGTGAAGCGCCCGCCGCCGCGCCCATCTTCGACCATGAGACCGGATGCCTCGTCCCGGTAGTCGACGACCACCACGCCGGCCTGAACGCAGGCGTGCAGGTACGACAGAAGGTGACACTCGCTCAGCGCCGCGAGGAGAAGATCCTCGGGATTCCAGCGGCTCGGATCACCGCGGAACGGCTTGTCGCTGGAGGCCGCGATGGCAGGCTTGCCGTCGATCTCGATCGTCACGGACCGGTCATAGTCGCGGTAGCCGGAGGTTCCCGAACCCCGATTGCCGGTCCAGGTCGAACGGACGACGTAGCGATGCTCCCCCCACATGACCCCCAGTCTTCCACGCCTGTCGTCGGTGCCGCCCGGCGCTAGGCTGGCGTCGTGCCGCAGACCTTCGCCACGTCCGACGCCGTCGAGCTCGCCGTCGTCGAGCGAAGCGGTTTCATCGAGTCCCGCCACAGCGGCTCAGCGCTCGTCCTCGGACCCGACGGCGTGGTCATCGAGCAGCTCGGCGACCCGGCGGCGCCGGTGCTCCCCCGCTCCAGCCTCAAGCCGTTGCAGGCGCTCGCCTGCCTGACCGCGGGCGCGGTGCTCGAGGGAGAGCAGCTGGGGCTCGCCACCGGCAGCCATTCCGGCACCGACCGGCATGTGTCGGTGGTGCGCGACATGCTCGACGCCGCTCGCCTCGGCGAGGAGGCGCTCGCCTGTCCGGCGGCCTGGCCCGGGGATCAGGCCACCCGCGACGAATTCGTACGCGAGCACCTCTCCCCTTCGCGCATCCGGATGAACTGCTCCGGCAAGCACGCCGCGATGCTGCTGGCCTGCATCGCGAACGGCTGGGATCCGGCGGGCTACCTCGAGCCCGAGCATCCGCTGCAGGTGCACATCCGCGACGTCGTCGAGCGCCTCACCGGCGAGAAGGCCGCGGCCGCCGCGGTGGACGGATGCGGCGCCCCGGTCTACGCGATGAGCCTCACCGGTCTCACCAAGGCGATCCACCGCATCGGCACCGCTTCGTCCACTTCGCCGTTCGCGCTGCACCGGCAGGCCGGCGCGCTGGTGCGCGCCGTGCGGGAGCATCCCTGGACGATCGACGGTCCGGGGCGCCCGGACACGATCGCGATCGAACGCCTGGGCGTCTTCGCCAAGGGCGGGGCCGAAGGCGTCATGGTGATGGTCGCGCCGAACGGCACGACGGTTGCGCTGAAGATGCTCGACGGCAGCGGCCGCGCGGCGACGATCGTCGCGCTGCGCCTGCTCGAACGTGCCGGCGCGCTTGCCGCGTCAGATGTCGCGGATGCCGCGGCCAAGCTTGCGCTGACCGTCACCGGCGGCGGCCGCGATGTCGGGGCGATCCGCCCCGCGTTCTGAGACGGCTCTCATGAGGAGCGGAAAGGAGCCACGATGAGGATCTCCGTCCCCACCGAGGTCAAGAACAACGAGTACCGGGTCGCGCTGACTCCCGCCGGGGTCCACGACCTCACCGCACAGGGTCATGAGGTCATCGTCCAGCGCGGGGCCGGCACCGGATCGTCGATGCCGGATGCCGAGTACGAGGCGGCCGGAGCGACGCTGCTCGACGACCCGGCCGAGGTGTGGGCCCGGGCCGAGCTGCTGCTCAAGGTGAAGGAGCCGATCTCGTCGGAGTACGGATTCTTCCGTGACGACCTGGTGCTGTTCACCTACCTCCACCTCGCCGCGGATCGACCGCTCACCGATCGGCTCCTCGCCGATCGGGTGGCGGCTATCGCCTACGAGACGGTGCAGCTGCCTGGCGGCGGACTGCCCCTGCTCGCGCCGATGAGCGAGGTGGCCGGCCGGCTGGCGCCCACGGTCGGCGCCGCCACGCTGATGCGCTCGGCGGGCGGTCTGGGCCTCCTCATGTCCGGGGTGCCAGGCACCCGATCCGCCCGGGTGACGGTCATCGGCGGTGGCGTCGMCGGCGCCAACGCGGCAGTGATCGCGGTGGGTCTCGGCGCCGACGTCACCGTGTTCGACACCAACGTGCAGCGACTGCGGTATCTCGACGACCACTTCCAGGGGCGCGTGAAGACCGCGGCATCCAATCCTCTCGACCTCGACCGTGCGGTCATCGACTCCGATCTCGTGATCGGATCGGTGCTCATCCCGGGCGCCAAGGCGCCGAAGCTCGTCACGAACGACATGGTGCGCCGCATGCGGCCGGGTTCGGTGCTGGTCGACATCGCTGTGGACCAGGGCGGCTGCTTCGAGGACACCCACCCGACGACGCACGACGACCCCACCTTCCCGGTGCACGGGTCGGTCTTCTACTGTGTCGCGAACATGCCCGGCGCCGTGCCGAACACCTCGACCTCGGCGCTCACGAACGCGACGCTGCCGTACATCCGCCAGATCGTGCGGCGCGGCTGGAAGGATGCGCTCCGCGCCGACCCGGCGCTCGCGGCCGGCCTCAACACGGTGTCGGGCTCGGTTGCGAACTCCGGCGTCGCCACTGCGCACGACCTCGCGCTCGTCCCCCTCGCCGACGCCCTGGGCTGAGGGTCAGGCCAGGCCGCCGTCGATAGAGCGGGAGAAGTCCGCCCCGTCTTCGGGGACGAGCACCGCGGTTTCGCGGTTGAGGCTCTCACCGCGGAAGAACTGCTTCGCCCTCGGGAACAGGAACCACAGCAGCATCAGGAGCACGCCGAAGGCCAAGGAGCCGATTCCCAGTAGGAATGTGCTGCCGACGGCGCCGATTCCGCCGCTGTAGCCGTAGTCGGGATCGTACATGTCGATCGCCGACTGCACGAAGGCGTACGTGAGCATCAGCGAGCCGAGCAGCGGGAACAGGAATCGGTAGAAGAAGTTCCTCGTGGAGTCGAAGAGCTCGCGACGGAAGTACCAGACGCAGGCGAACCCGGTGATGGCGTAATAGAAGGCGATCGCGAGGCCGAGCGACAGGATCGAGTCCTGGAGGATGTTGTCGCTGATGAGCGTCATGCCGACGTAGTAGACGATCGCGACGGCTCCCATCACGAGGGTCGAGAACGACGGGGTCCGGTACCGCGGATGCACCGTGGCGAACCGCCTGGGGAGGGCCTTGTACGCGGCCATGGCCAGCGTCCCGCGCGCGGTCGGAAGGATCGTGGTCTGGGTCGACGAGATGGCCGAGATCATCACCGCGACCACGAGCACCCAGCCGAGCGGTCCGAGCAGCCCGTCCTTGATCGCGAGGAAGAAGTCGTCGGCGTTGGCCTCGTTGCCGAGCCCTGTGCCTTCGCTTCCGAGCCCGGCGTACATCATGGCTGCGACGGTCACTCCGACGTACGTGATCAGGAGGATGACGGTCGTGAGCAGCGCCGCGCGTCCCGGGATGCGCTTGGGATCCTTCGTCTCCTCGTTCAGCGCGAGACACGTGTCCCAGCCCCAGTAGATGAACAGCGCGAGGAGCACGGCCTCGATGAATGCGCTCCAGTCGGTGAACGCGAACGGGTTGAACCACTCCCACGAGAAGGGTGTCGCGTCCGGTGCGGTACCGGCGAAGAAGTGCCAGAGTGCGGCGACGACGAAGATCACGAGGGCGAGATACTGGATGCCGAGCAGCACGTTCTGGATGCGCTCGCCGATCTCCACCCCGCGCCAGCTCACCCACGTCATCGCCGCGATGAAGACCACTCCGGTCGCTGTCACGAGCGGGACGTTGTCCGCCAGCAGCGCGTCCTCGGATGTTCGCACCAGGCCGTCGATGAGCGCCCAGAAGTAGATTCCGGCGATCTGCGCGAGATTCGCGAGCACCACCATCCCCGCGACGGCCACGCCCCAGCCGCCCATCCACCCCACCCAGGGGCCGAACGCCTTCGTCCCCCACGTGAACGTGGTGCCGCAGTCGGGGACGGCGTTGTTCAGCTCGCGGTACGCGAAGGCGATGAACAGCATCGGGATGAACGCGATGACGAAGGCGATCGGCGCTTGTGCGCCGACGGCGAGCACGACGAACCCGAGGCTCGCGACGAGCGAGTAGACCGGGGCCGTCGAGGCGAGGCCGATGACGGTGGAACCCCACAGCCCCAGGGTTCCGGCGGCCAGGCCCTTCCCGTCGGGGCGGTTGAGGTTGATCGGTGTGGTGGTCACAACCCTGACGCTAGGACCGCCGATGGGGCTGGTCAAGCGTGGCGCCCCGACCGTCGCCGTCACGTGATCCTCCGGACGCCGGCAGCACCACGCGTCGGGGCGACGCGCCGCCGGTGAGCAGCCAGGCTCGCGGCCGTCCGGGGACGCAGAACGGCGGCAGCGCCCGGTCGGCAGCCAGCGCCCGGAACTCGGCCGCACACGCAGCGTCGATCACGAGATCGCACTCGCCGCGCACCGTCGCCAGCAGCTGCCAATGGCGCTGCCAGTCATCGGGCTCGCCGACGATGACGACCCCAGTTGGGCGCGGGAACTCTGCGGCCGCGGTGTCGACGGACTGGATCTGAATCCCCGCGGCCTCCCACGCTTCGAGTGCGGCGCGCGAGACCGCCGACCGACGCGCGACGAATCCGGTCACCGAGGCGGTCGGCATCCACGGCGCTCCGACGCGGACTTCCGTGGGCGCGACGGCGAGCGCCGACAGCTCGGAGGTCGAGGCGACCTGCACGGCGCGGCCATCGAACCGCGCCCGTCCAGGAGGCTGATCGACCGCGTGGTGCGATGCGTCTCCGCCGAACGCGAGGTGCTCGGCGCGCGACGTCGCGGCCAGCAGAATCCGCCGCGGCAGGAGCTCCGCCGCCCGCCCGATCGCGCCCGTCAGGCGCTGCATCGACACCGCCACGAAGATCCCCTGGTCTCCCGCGCAGCGGATCAGCTGTTCGACCCGCTCGATGACCTCCAGGCCGTAGTCGTGCGGATAGCGCGGAATCAGCGCGTCGAGGTCGTCGAGGGCGATCACCGTGCCGGGCCGCGGGGGCGCCTCGTCCATCCTCGCGAGGACGTCCCATGCCGCCTCCGGGTCGGAGGGAACGGTGATAACGCCGGCGGCCTGCGATGCGAGAGTGCGCAGCACCGTCGAGCGCCCGGAGCCCGCTCGGCCCAGCACCAGGACCCCGCGGTCTGCGATCCGCAGCGCGACCGGAACCTGACGCTGCCGGTCGGGCTCGTCGGCGAGCCCGAGTGTGAGCACGCCCGGCTCGCCCACGCCCGGCACCAGGTCATCGAGGGCCACCCGCTCCGGCAGATCCGGCAGCCACGGGCGTCGCGGACGCGGTCCGGATGGCGCGGCGCAGATCCGCTCCACATCGGCCGGCGCCGAGAGGGCCACGCGCATCCGGCGCGGCACGGCGTCGCTGCCGCGCCGCACGAAGGCGATCCCGGCCCCCTCTGCCCCGCCGGGCAGCCGCGCCGCCTCGTCGGACCCGATGACGGCTCGACTGTCCGAGGCATCCGTCACCCGCAGGCTGACGCGCAGCGGGCAGTTCGCCAGCAGGGCGTCTCGGACCACCCCCGCCACCCGCTGGGTGCCGAGGATCAGATGCATGCCCAGCGCGCGGCCGCGGGCGGCGACATCCGTGAACACCGCGTGCAGCTCGGGGTGATCGCCGAGCAGCGCCGCGAACTCGTCGACCACGATCACGAGTCGCGGCAGGGCGACCCGGGAGTCCAGGACGTCGCGGGCGCCGACGCGCGAGAGCTCCGCCTCCCGCCAGCGCACCTCGGCCCGCAGACTCTCGATGGCCCGGCGCGACCCGGCGCCGTCGAGATCGGTGATGACGCCCGTCACATGGGGCAGCGCCGCCAGAGCATCGAACGCGGTCCCGCCCTTGAAGTCCGCCAGCAGGAAGCTCACCTCATTCGTCGAGTAGGTCGAGCAGAGCGAGAGCACCCAGGTGACCAGGAGCTCGCTCTTGCCTGAGCCGGTCACGCCAGCCACGACGGCGTGCGGGCCGTCGGCCACCAGATCGAGAGCGACCGATCCTTCCGCGCCGACACCCACCACGGCGCTGAGTCCCGCAGGCTCGAGGCGTGGCGCCGACTCCCGGCCCGCCGCCAGCAGCTCGCCGAGCACGATCGGTCCCGCCACGCCAGTCGCGGCGCCCGGGAGGGATCGTGCCCGCTCGACGAGCTGCGCCGCGATCTGCTCCGCCTGCACGGCCGAGATCGCCTCGACGCGCAGCTCTCGGTGCCCGCCACCGCAGTCCAGCAAGGCGCGCGAGAGGGACGAGACGGTGAGCACCGCACCGCACCCGGTCGGCAGCGGCGAGGTCGGATCGGCGCGGATGATCGCGATCTCCGCCTCCGGCGGCACCGCCTGTCCTGGTGCGACCAGCCCGAGGGGCGTCCCCTCGGCCGAGCGCCGATGCGGAAGGCGATCGACCCAGCCGTCCTCCTCGCTCAGCGGCCCGACGATCCGCAGCTCGCCGGGCGGCGCAGCGAGGAGCAGCTGCGCGATGAGCGCCCGCTTGACGGCGGTGGCGCGCACGGGATCGCCCAGCACGGCGATGCCCGTGGCGGCAGGGATCACGACGGGCGCCATCGGCAGCGTCGCTGCGGYGCGCCGCAGCCCGACGGCACGCGGCTCGTCCGCGCCCCCGCCGACCTGGACTCCGCTCGGCGCATCGCCTGCACCGACCACCAGCGCGCCCGAACGGCCGGGCACGAAGCGCCAGATCTCCGCATCGCGCGCGAGGAAGCCCGCGACGTCCGGCGTGCGCGCCCACCGCCGTTGCCGTTCGGCGTCGTGGCGATCGGCGAGCGCCGCCTCCACCCGGTCGCACGCCGCCTCCCACTCCCGCCCTGTGCGGCGT
>NZ_JBFUFC010000103.1:0-12647 GCF_056403635.1 Microbacterium sp. P2_F9
CTCGATGATGAGGTCTCGCGGGCTGTCGGCCCCCACATCTTGGAGTGGACTCATGCGCTCGCGTGTGATCTGACGCGAGAGTACGTCGAGTCGTCGATGCCCGAACTGGGCGCTACGCCCGAGTTCATCGACGAGCTCCGCGGGAGCGCCGAGGCCAATTTCCTGGCCCTCTTTCTCCTGCTCGCCGATCCCGAGAGGGACGTGCAGCCACCGCGGGAGGCGCTTGCCTATGTGCATGATGCGGTGCTGCAGCGCATTGCGCTGCCGACCGTGCTGCACGGCTACCGGCGCGGCATGGACCACTGGCTCCGCTGGTGCGCGCCGGCGATCAGCAGGCACACCGATGTGCGTGACCAGGTCCACGAGCTTCAGCTCGCCGTGGCGACCGCATCGCGGTACATCGATCGGCTTTCCGAGATCGTGGTCGTCGAGTACGAACGCGAGATGCAGCGCCGCGCAACGTCCGGTGCGGCACGTCGTGCCGCCATGGTCGCAGCCATTCTCGCCGGCGAGCGGGTCGATGCCAATGAGGCGTCACGGCTCCTGCACTACCCCCTCAACGAGCGGCACATCGCATTGAGCCTGCATCGAGAACAGGATGCCGCGGCAGGCATGGATCCACTGGAGTCGGCGGCGCGGACCATCGCCGCAAGCATGGGGGCGAGCGGTCTGCTGACGCTCGCGACGGGATTGAACGCGATGGATGCCTGGGTTGCAAGCTCTGTCGGGGCGCCGGTGACGATTCCGGCGATCGAGGAGGGCGTGACGGTCGGCATCGGCACCATGCGCACCGGCATTGCGGGATTCGTCCGTTCCCACCAGGAAGCGGAGCAGGCACGAGCGATGATCAGGGTCGCAGTGCCAGGGAGGATCGGGCCGGTGGTGCGGTTTCATGACGTACAGCTCGTCGCGATGCTGACGGCGGATCTGCCCGCCGCGCGTGAGTTCGTCGTCACCCGTCTGGGTGCACTGGCGGATTCGGGTGAGCGTGCACGCGAGCTGCGTGAGACCATGCTCGCTTTTCTCGAAGCGGGGGAGAGCTACACCGCAGTGGCGCACACCCATCACCTGCACAAGAACACCGTGGTGCAGCGCGTCAAGCGGGCGGCGGAACTGATGGGCAGTGGCGACGACCACACGCTCGAGACACACGTCGCGCTCCTGCTGACATCGGTGCTGGGCGAGCGCGTGTTGATTAAGTCTTCCTAATCAAACCTGTGCCAGATCGCGGAAAATCCGCGCTTTGGCTTGTGCGCTCTGCTCAAATCTGAACGTTCCATGTTGACCTTTTGTGATACGCCACATAGCGTCCGCAAGGTATGCCGCTGTTTCACATCTGAGAAAGCAGGGTCCCTTGTTCCGACGCTCTCTGGCTGTAGTCGGCGCATTAGCGCTCGCGATCGCCACTCCCACGGCAGCTTTCGCCGCGACTCCCGACGACGATCCGTCGTCACGGTTCCAGAAGTCCGAGTCGGAGGGCCCGGTCGACACCACGGCAGCGCCGCTGTCCGTCGGTGCCGACGGCGAGGTGACTGTCATCGTCGAGATGAAGGGTGATCCGGTCGCCGTGGTGCAGGCCAAGAAGGGCCGCGACCTCACCCAGGATGAGCGCAACTCGGTGAAGGGCAACCTCAAGAAGGCTCAGGATGCCATCGCCGGTGCGATCAAGAGCCAGGGGGGCAAGATCCAGGCTGACATGCAGTCTGCGTACAACGGCATTCAGCTGTCGATTCCCGCCGAGCATGTCGATGAGGTCGCCGCACTCCCGAACGTCGTCGCGGTGCACGCCGTGAAGACCTACACGGTCGACAACGCCGTCTCGGTGCCGTTCCTGGGTGTGCCGCAGGTGTGGCAGAACACCGGTTACACGGGCACGAACGTCAAGGTGGCGGTCATCGACACCGGCATCGACTACACCCACGCCAACTTCGCCGGCCCGGGCACGGTCGACGCGTACCAGGCGGCGCTCGCGACGGACGCCCAGGCCCCGGAGCCGGCACTGTTCGGCCCCGCAGCTCCCCGCGTCAAGGGCGGCTACGACTTCGTCGGCGACGCGTACAACGCCAACACGCCCGGCAGTGTGCCGAAGCCCGACGAGAATCCCCTCGACTGTGCAGGTCATGGCAGCCATGTCGCGGGCACGGCCGCGGGCAGCGGTGTCACTGACACCGGTGCCACCTACACGGGCCCCTATGACTCGTCGACGGCATCGAAGGCGTGGACCATCGGTCCGGGCGTCGCGCCGCAGGCCGACATCTACGCGCTGCGCGTCTTCGGGTGTGCGGGCTCGACCAATGTGATCACCCCGGCGCTCGACTGGGCCGTCGACCACGGCATGAACGTCATCAACATGTCGCTCGGCTCGCCGTTCAGCCGAGGGGACGACCCCGACGAGGTCGCCGCATCCAACGCGATCGGCGCCGGAATCGTCGTCGTCAAGTCGGCCGGCAACTCCGGCCCGAGCCCCTACATCGCCGGCAACGGCGATGGTGTCATCTCGGTCTCAGCCGTTGACAGCACCGCGACCTTCCCGGGTGCGATCGTCACGGTCGGCGGCGTAGGAGTCCCCGCGATCAACGCCAACGGTGCGGATCTCTCGAGCATCGGCGACACCAAAGTCGTGCGCCTAACGAACAACCCGGCCACGGTCGAGAACGAAGCCCTCGGCTGCTCAGTGGCCGCGTACCAGTTCGCCGGCGTCGTGCCCGGCGGGCACCAGCTCGCCGTCGCGCAGCGCGGGACATGCGCCCGGGCCGCGAAGGCGATCTTCGCCCAGCAGGCCGGCGCTGCGGTGTCGCTGATGGTCAACAATGTCGACGCCTACCCGCCGTTCGAAGGCGCGATCACCTCGAACCCCGACACAGGAGAGCCGTACACCGTGACGATTCCGTTCCTCGGGGTCAAGTCCACGGACGACGCGAAGTTCGTGACCGATCAACCGGCGACGGTTGCAGCGGCGCCGCTCGCGAACCCGGGCTTCCGCGGGTACGCCTCGTTCACCTCGAGCGGACCGCGCGGCGGTGACAGTGCCGTGGGCGTGGATGTCGCGGCACCGGGCGTCTCGATCGTCTCGACCGGATTCGGCACCGGCAACGGGACCGCGACGATGTCGGGGACCTCGATGGCGTCGCCGCATGTTGCGGGCGTCGCGGCGCTGGTCGTCCAGGCGCACCCGGGGTGGAAGGCGAGCGAGGTCGCCGCGGCGATCGTGTCGAGCGCCGACCCGGAGAATGTCGCGGGCCAGAACCTCGTCCTCGGCGGAGTCGGCCTCGTCGATGCCGCCCAGGCAGTCGGCGCCCAGGTCACGGCGACGGGTGATGCGTTCCAGACGGACAGCGGATGGCTTCGCGAGACCGCGCTCAGCTACGGCTTCCAGGAGTCGGCGTCCAGCTTCCGCGGCGAGAAGACGATCACGCTGAACAACTACGGCAAGAAGCCGGTGACCTACAACCTCAGCTCGGAGCCATCGGCGCAGTCTGAGACGGCGAAGATCGTGTTCAGCCCGAAGAAGGTCACCGTCCCCGGTGGCAGCACCGTCAAGTTCACTGTCACGCTCACCGCCGATCCGTCCGCGGTCGGCACGTCCCTCGGCGAAGACGACCAGTTCTCGTTCTACGAGTTCTCGGGCGACGTCGTGCTGAAGTCCAACTCGGAAACCTTGCGCGTGCCCTACCTGCTCGTGCCCCGTGCGACGAGTCAGGTCGGTGTGGCCAGCGGCAGCCCGCTGTTCGCGCCGGGTGCGGTGGTCGCCGACGGCCAGAAGGACATCACGCTGAGCAACCCGCAAGGTGCGCTTGACGCAGCCGCCGACGTCTACACCTGGGGTCTGAGCGACCCGCAGGATGTGCCCACGACCCTGGTCGACACCGGGTACGACCTGCGTGCTGCGGGCGTGCAGTCCTTCGACTTCGGCCCGACCAAGCTCCTCGTGTTCGCGGTGAACACCCATCAGCGGTGGTCGAACGCCGCGAGCGATGAGTTCGACGTGAACATCGACACGAACGGTGACGGGAGTCCGGAGTACGCCGTGATCTCGGCCGACTCGGGCAGTGTCACCGCGGGCTCGGCGAACGGCATCTCCGAGGTGTTCATCTACAACTACGGGACGCGTGGCATCAGCAGAAGCGGCTTCTTCTCCACCGCACCGACCGACAGCAGCACGATTCTGCTGCCGGTGCGGGCGAGCGCGCTCGGCCTCACGGCGACGGCCGCGCCGTTCGCCTACACGGTGTCCGGCTACTCGAACGTCGTCGCCGGCGCGTCCGACTCGTTCGACGCGTGGGCGTCGTACAACCCGTGGTCGCCCGCGCTGAGCAACGGTCAGTACGAGACGGTGCCGCGCAACGGCAATGTCACGTACCCGGTCGCGGTGAACGCCGCGCAGGTCGCGGCCCAGAAGCCGCTCGGCGTGATGACGGTCGTCATGGACAACACGTCGGGTGCGGAAGAGGCGATCCTGACCAAGGTCCAGTAGCGACTGCCAGAAGGGGGCGTCGCGCCGTTGGCGCGGCGCCCCCTTCGCGCACGGTGGGGAATGATCGGATGCCGCGACCGCGCGGTCGCGGCATCCGATCAGGTCATCACTTCTCGCAGAGAACCGGTGTGCCGGACGTGCCGAAGCGGTAGTCGTACTGCGTGCCATCGACGCTGACGATGACCTGCATGCCATCGACCATCGCCTGCGTATAGGACATGCCGGGTTTCGGGCAGCCGAGCGCTCCGTTGTTCCAGGTCACCGCCTGGGCCGAGACGAGTTCGGGGGTGCCGGTGACCCCGCGCTCGGTCAGATCGGCGACGATCGCGTCCCAGTACGCCGGCGGTACCGCCGTCGGGCTTCCCGGTGGCGAGACCGGCCCGGGTGAGCTCGTGCGGAACGGGGGACGTTCGGATGCCGAAGACGTCGGATCGGACATGGAGCCTCCAGCGCACGCGGTGAGTGAGAGCAGCAGGATGACGCCGGCAGCGGCCAGAAGTCGGGGCATCGCACTCCTCGGGGTCACGCTCAGCCTAAATCGAGTGGCTTCGCGTTGGCAGGGAGGGCAGCCCGCTACGGTGATCATGCGGGCTATGGCCCTTCGAATCCTTGGGGAAGGTGTTCGGTGATGGAACTGACCCGCATCGGCGGTCCGACGATCCTGGTGGAGTTCGACGGATGGCGGATCCTCCTTGATCCCACCTTCGATCCGCCGGGACGGCGCTATGCCTTCGCGCTCGGAACGTCGAGCGTCAAGACGCGCGGGCCGCTCGTATCGGTTGAAGACCTGGGCCCGATCGATCTGGTGCTGCTCAGCCATGACCACCACGCCGACAACCTCGACGATGCCGGTCGTGCACTCCTGCCGTCGGCGCGCCACGTCGTCACGACGCCGAGCGGCGCCAAGCGGCTCGCGCTGCCGAACACCCAGGGGCTCAAGCCCGGCGCGACGAGCCGGCTCGAAGTCGAGGGCCGCCCGCCGATCGACGTCACGGCGACGCCCTGCCGGCACGGCCCGCCCTTCACCCGGCCCATCGTCGGCGAGGCGATCGGCTTCGCGCTGCGGCGGCCCGGCGAGTCCAAGGTCGCGCTCTGGGTCGTCGGCGACACCGTGCTCTCGCGTCCGGTGCGCCAAGTCGCTCGCGACCTCGATGTGGACGTCGCGATCGTCAACGTCGGCGGTGTCCGCTTTCCGCTCACCGGAGCCCTGCGGTACACGATGACAGGGGCGGACGCGGTCACCCTCATCGCCGACCTCGAGCCGCGCATCGTGGTGCCGGCGCACTACGACGGCTGGTCGCACTTCCTCGACGGGGAGAACGGCATCCGCACCGCTGTTGAGCGCGCGCCCGCCGCGGTGCATGACCGCTTCACGTGGCTGCCCGACGGCATCCCGACATCCGTCTGATCAGAAGTCCAGGGCGGCCGGACCGCCGGCTCCTCCGCTGAGCGGAGTGCCACAGGGCGGGGGAGGATCGATGTGCGTGCGATCGACCTCCGCTCGTCCGATCCCCTCCGCTCAGCGGAGGATGGGCTGACGCTCGTCCGGTGCGTCGTCTGAGGCGCGGGGCGCACTTCGAAACGGTAACGATTGGCCGCGGCGGGCCGGGAGGGGTGCCCCGCGGGACAGCCCGTCCGACCGCGCCACCTAGGCTCTTCTCATGACAACGGCGCGGCGACGGGGAATCCTCGCTGCCGTGACCGCCATCGTCCTTCTCGCACTCGGCCTCGGGGTCGGTGTCGTCGTCGGCGATGCGCTCGGCATCCGCACCGAGCCTTCGACCCAGATGACCCCCGCCGACCCGGTCGTTCCGGTCGTCGCCGCCGCGGTCGCCGCACCCCGCTTCACCGCCGTGGACGCGCCCGCCACGCCCCGCGTGACGCTCGCGCTCCAGTCGCTGACGGATGCCGCCGCCGCGGCCGACACCTCGGGCGAGGCATCCCTCACCGTCTCCACCGGCGATGGCGACCCCGCCGACGACTCGTACACGCTGAGCGGAGACGCGACGGCCCTGCGGATCGACGCCGCGAGCGACGCCGGCGCCGCCCGCGGCGTCTACGACCTGGCCGCGGCCGTGCGCTCCGGCACCGACATCACGGCGCTCGTCGGCGCGCAGTCCGCCGCCACCCTGCCCTTCCGCATGGTCGATCTCGGCGCGGTCGGCGTCGACCCCGACCCCGCGCAGTGGGTCGACGGCACCGACTACTCCCACGTCTCGCGTGCGTTCGAGGACGTCTACCTCGCCGACCCGCCCTACATCGACCAGGCCGCGCTCGCCGACGCGTACGACGACTGGGAGATCTTCCTCGCCCACTCGGTCGAGAACGGCTACAACGCCGTGTCGTGGCCGGGGTTCGTCGAGTTCGCGACCTTCGCCGATGTGCCGGACGGCCCGGTCTATGCCGAGGGTGACCCGCATGTCGCGCGTGCGCTCGCGCTGCGCGAGGCGTTCGGCCCGTTCTGGGACCGCGCTGCCGAGCTCGGCGTCAAGATCTTCCTCCGCACCGACATGCCGACGCTCACCCCCGAGCTCGACTCCTACTTCCAGCAGCGGTTCGGCAGTCTCGACACCGAGAACCCGGAGTTCTGGGAGGTCTACACCGCGGGCCTGGAAGAGCTGTACGCGGCGGAGCCGGCGCTCTCCGGCATCTTGATCCGCATCGGCGAAGGCGGCAACGTCTATCAGGAGCCCGGCTGGGACTACTACTCCGAGATCGCGGTGCGCACGGTCGATGCCGTGCGGACGATGCTCGAGACGTATTCGGCGCAGGCCGAGGCAGAAGGTCGCGAAGTGATCTTCCGCACCTGGAGCGTGGGGATCGGCGACGTCGGCGACATGCACACCGACCCCGCGTCGTACCACGCGGTGCTCGACGGCATCGATTCGCCCGCGCTGATCGTGTCGACGAAGTACACGCTCGGCGACTTCTACAGTTGGCTGCCCCTCAACGACACGCTCGCGACCGGCGACCAGCGGCGCATCATCGAGCTGCAGAGCCGGCGCGAGTTCGAGGCGTTCGGATCGTTCCCGAACGACCTCGGGCCGCAGTACCAATGGGCGCTGCAGACGCTGCTCGCCGAGAACCCGAACATCGAGGGCATCTGGACGTGGACGCAGGACGGCGGCCCCTGGCGGGCCGGTCCGATGTCGCTCTACCTCAAGTCGGGGTTCTGGCAGCTGTACGAGCTGAACACGCAGACCGCCGCGGCGCTCGCGCGCGACCCTGATGCCGACATCGGCCAGGTCACCGTCGACTGGGCGCGCGAGTGGTTCTCGGACGACCCCGAGACCGTCACCGCGATCGCGAACGCCATGGCGCTCTCGCGCGACGCCGTCACCCAGGGGCTGTACCTCCAGCCGTTCGCCGAGGTGCGCAGCTTCGCGATCGGCCTCGAACCGCCGCCCATGATGTGGATCTTCGAGTGGGACATCGTCACCGGCGACTCCGCCTCGCTCGGCGTCATGTCGAAGATCGTCGGCGACCGCGTCGACGAGACCATCGCCCTCGGCGAAGGGGCGGTCGCGACGGCCGAGCAGATGCGGGATGCGGTCGAGGGGACGGATGCCTCGACCTGGCGTGATCCCGCGATGCGCGAGGCCTTCGTGGGAAGCCTCGACTACGAGGTCGACGTGCTGCACATGCTGTCGGCGTACCGTGCGATGTTCCTCGAGCAGGCCCGCTGGCACCAGACCCTGTCGCCCGACGCGTACGCGGCCTGGTCCGACGCGCGCGACGAGTTCACGGCCGCGGCGGATGAGCACCTCGCCGCGTACACCGGCGATGTGGACTACCCGGCGTGGAACCTGACCGCAGCCCAGGAAGCCGTCCAGCGCGCCGATCGCGATCTGGCCATGTCGTGGATCGCCCGGGTGATGCTCGTGCTCGCCCTCATCTGGCTCGTGATCGGCATGATCTCCACCMGCACCCGCCTGGTGGGCCGGCCGGGAGCCGCGGCTGCCCGCGCGACCTGGCTGGGAGCGACCCGGCCGTGGCGGGCGCGCGAGTCGACGCTCGGCATGCTCACCCTCGACCACTGGCTGCTGCTCATCGTGCCCGGTGCGCTGCTCGTCGGCACCCGCGCGGTGCAGACCTCGTTCCTGTCGTGGACGCACCTGGTCATCGTGCTCGGGGCGTGGGTCGTCTTCCTGCTCGTGCTCGACCGGCTGATGCGCCGCCATCGCTCGCCGTGGCCCGTCATCTCCGCGGTCGGCGGCGTCATCGTGCTGCGCTGCAGCCTCACCCTGTTCGCGCTCTCCTTCTCGGGCCCGGGCGGATACTGGTACGGATTCTGGACCGACCCKACCCGCCGCACCGTCTACATCACGCTCGCCTTCGCTCTGTTCCTCTGGCTGTTCGTCGCCGCCGGCTGGGCGCTGTCGACTCACCTCGGGGCTCGTCGCGCGACCGGCGCCGTGCTCACGGCGGTCGGCGCAGGGCTTGCGATTCCCGCGACCGTGGTCGCGATCATCGGGCTCGAGCCGGTGCTGTCGCTGTGGAACGACCAGGTGGGCCTGCTGCCCTGGGGGCTCGCCCGCATCCTCGGACTCACGACCTACCTCGAGATTCCCGGCGACACGGCGTGGTGGGCCGCTGCCTTCGGAGCCGTCCTGGTCGTCGTCGGTGTGCTGCTCGCACTGCCCTGGGGCCGCCGCGCCCGAGTCGAGGCATCCGTCCCCTCCTGACGAGCGCGCTAGTGTGGCGCCAAGCGCGCGGGCGCGACTCACCTCGAGGAGACGAAGATGTCGAAGAAGTCCAAGGGCGACGGCGACGGCCTGTCGGAGAAGCAGTACCTGAAGGAGCTCAAGAAGCTCCACATCGAGCTGGTAAAGCTCCAGGAGTGGGTGAAGCAGGAGGGGCTGAAGGTCTGCATCGTGTTCGAGGGCCGCGACGGAGCGGGCAAGGGCGGCACGATCAAGGCGATCACCGAGCGCGTCAGTCCTCGGGTGTTCCGCGTCGTGGCGCTGCCCGCGCCGAACGACCGGGAGAAGAGCCAGATGTACATCCAGCGCTACATCCCGCACCTGCCCGCTGCGGGCGAGGTCGTGATCTTCGACCGGTCCTGGTACAATCGCGCCGGCGTCGAGCGGGTGATGGGGTTCTCCGACGAGGCCACCGTGACCAAGTTCCTCGAGCAGGTGCCGGGGGTCGAGAAGGCGATGGTCGACTCGGGGATCATCCTCATCAAGTACTGGCTCGAAGTGAGCCCGGAGGAGCAGACGCGTCGGCTCGAGGGCCGTATCACGGACGGCCGCAAGACTTGGAAGCTCACCGGCATGGACCTCAAGTCCTACAGCCGCTGGTACGACTACTCCCGCGCCCGGGACGCGATGTTCCAGGCGACCGACACCCCGCACGCGCCGTGGCACGTCGCCGTGTCGGACGACAAGGAGCGCGCGCGGCTGAACATCATCACGCACCTGCTGTCGCAGGTGCCGTACGGCACGATCCCCCGGGAGCCGGTCACGCTGCCGCCCCGGCAGGAGCAGGGCGACTACGTCGACCCGGGCTACACCTTCCGGTACGTGCCCGAGGAGTTCTGAGGCCGGGCCGGCCTCCGCGCATTCCGGGCGCCGAGAAACCACAAACCGATCGAGACCCAGCGCGGCGCGCGATGTCTCAGCGGGAATGTGGTTTCTCGGCGCGGATGTGGTGTTTCGGCGCCGCGAGATCGACGATCCGGATGCCGGGGGCCCCGGCATCCGTCTCTCAGAGGATGCCGGCGCCTGCGACCTCGTCGATGCGGACGATCTCCTTGCCGAGCGGCATGAGCGACACCGGCACGAGCTTGAAGCTCGCGATGCCGAGCGGGATGCCGATGATCGTGATGCACATCGCGACACCGGTGAGGATGTGGCCGATCGCGAGCCACCAGCCGGCCAGGACGACCCAGACGACGTTGCCGAGGAACGAGCCGACACCCGCGGTCGGCTTCGCGACGATCGTGCGCCCGAACGGCCAGAGCGCGTAGGCGCCGATCCGGAACGAGGCGATGCCCCACGGGATCGTGAGGATGAGGATGCACAGCAGCACTCCGGCGGCCACGTAGCCGAGGAACATCCAGAAGCCCGACAGCACGAACCAGATGATGTTGAGAAGGGTGCGCACAGCACCATTCTCCCCTGCGGCTCGGCAGCGTCGATCCCGTCTCGCCCCGGCGGTCCTCCGCTCAGCGGAGTGGCAGCGGCGGGCGGAGGATGAGTCCTGCGCGGATGATCCTCCCCTCGCCCGTGCCCCTCCGCCGAGCGGAGGAGCGGCCCGCGGACCGGCCGCTGTCGGCCCGCGCGCCTAGACTCGGAGGGCCATGACCGACGCATCCACGCCTCTTGTCGTCGGCGGGGATCGAGGACCGCAGAGCGGTTCGCACGGCCGCGCCGACGAAGACCTCCTCGCCGGCCTCAACCCCCCGCAGCGGGAGGCCGTCACCCACCGCGGGCCGGCGCTGCTCATCGTCGCGGGCGCCGGTTCGGGCAAGACGAGCGTGCTCACCCGCCGCGTCGCGAGCCTGCTGCGCAACAAAGAGGCGTGGCCCAGCCAGATCCTCGCGATCACGTTCACCAACAAGGCCGCCGGCGAGATGCGCGAGCGCGTCGCACAGCTCGTCGGCGACCGTGCGCAGGGCATGTGGATCTCGACGTTCCACTCCGCGTGCGTGCGGATCCTCCGCCGCGAAGCCGACCAGTTCGGGTTCACCAAGTCGTTCACGATCTACGACTCCGGCGACTCGCGCGCGCTCATCAAGCGGCTCGTCAAGGAGCATGAGGCTGATGCCTTCGGCCTGACCCCCGGTGGCGTGCAGAGCCGCATCTCCAAGCTCAAGAACGAGCTGGCGGATGCCGAGTCCTACGCGCGGGACGCCAACATGAACGACCCTGCCGAGCGCATCTTCGTCGGCATCTTCGGCGACTACCAGCGTGCGCTCCAGCGGGCGAACGCCTTCGACTTCGACGACCTCATCGCCCAGACGGTGTACCTCTTCCGTGCGTTCCCGAACGTGGCCGACACCTACCGGCGGCGCTTCCGGCACATCCTGGTCGACGAGTACCAGGACACCAACCACGCCCAGTACGCGCTGATCCGCGAGCTGACGCGGCCGATCGGTGCGGATGCCGCGCCCATCGCGCACTCGAGCGGCATGATGATCTTCGAGCCCGACCCGGCCGACGATCCCGACCGTGCCGGGGCATCCCTCACCGTCGTCGGCGATTCCGACCAGTCGATCTATGCCTTCCGTGGCGCCGACATCCGCAACATCACGGAGTTCGAGCGCGACTACCCGGGCGCGAAGGTGGTGCTGCTGGAGCAGAACTACCGCTCGTCGCAGAACATCCTGAGCGCCGCGAACGCTGTGATCAGCCACAACTTCGACCGCAAGGACAAGAAGCTGTGGACCGACGTCGGGGCGGGCGAGCGGATCGTCGGGTTCACCGGCTACTCGCAGCACGACGAGGCCCAGTTCGTCGCGGATGAGACCGAGGCGCTGCGCCGTGCCGGCGTCGACTACTCGCAGATGGCGGTCTTCTACCGGACCAACTCGCAGTCGCGAGCGCTGGAGGAGATCTTCATCCGCTCGGCCGTGCCGTACAAGATCATGGGCGGCACGAAGTTCTACGAGCGCGCCGAGATCAAGGACGCCCTCGCCTACCTCGTCGCGGTGGCCAACCCCGCCGACGAGATGGCCGTGCGCCGCATCCTGAACAAGCCGCGGCGCGGCATCGGCGACGTCACCGAGACCGCGATCGCGCGCTACGCCGCCGACCAGCAGATCACCTTCCGCGACGCGCTCGCGAACTCGTCGGCGCTCGGGGTCGGCCCCAAGATCCAGGCCGCCATCGCACACCTCGACGCCGTGCTGGCCGAGGCCACCGACCTCATGCTTCCCGCCACGGGCGAGCTCGCCCCGCCGACCGCCGTCGCCCAGGGCCTGCAGCTGCTCCTCGGCAAGAGCGGCTACAACGACGCGCTCCGTGCGAGCCGCGATCCGCAGGACGAGGCTCGCCTCGAGAACCTCGACGAGATGGTCGCGGTCGCCCGGGAGTTCGCGCGCAACAACCCCGAGGGCACGATCATCGACTTCCTCACGGAGGTCGCGCTGGTGTCGGATGCCGATGACCTCGAAGACGCGTCGGGCTCGGTCTCGCTGATGACCATGCACACGGCCAAGGGCCTCGAA
>NZ_JBFUFC010000104.1:0-12629 GCF_056403635.1 Microbacterium sp. P2_F9
GCGCAGCAGCAGCACGACGCGCTCGCGAGCGCCCTGTCGGTCGCGGCCTCCAGTGGGCTGCTGCCCACGATCGGCGGCGCCGCCCCCACCCTGATCGTGTCCGTCCGCGAAGAAGACGCCCAGCGCGGGGAGGGGTACGCGCACGCGCAGGGCTGCGACCTGCCGCTCGGAATGAGGGCGGCGCTGCATGTCGGCTGCGCCGGCACCATCCAGCGGATCACGTCCCGSGACGACGGCCGCATCGTCCGGATCGGCATCGAAGARCGSGTSTTCAACCGGCACCARCGCCGCGCSATCGCSYTSCGCGACGGCGGCTGCATCATCCCCGGCTGCGGCATCCCCGCCGGMTGGTGTGAAATCCACCACGTTCTCGAGCACGTCAACGGCGGACCCACGCACACCGACAACGGSGTGCTGCTCTGCTGGTTCCACCACAGATTCATCGACTGGCACGGMTGGAAGATCCGGATGAACCACGGCGTCCCCGAAGTACGCGCCCCCGGCTGGTGCGACGCCACCCTCCGATGGCGGCCCGTCACCACCTCCAAGACCCGACTCCAGGACGCAGTCCTCCGACACTGAACCCGGTGCGCTCGGGGTCGAGTTCCTTGATTCAGTCGATTTCCCCTCGCGCCGACCTGGTCACTAAGGTAATCCTTACCTAACCACCAGGAGGAACTCTCGTGCCCCGCACCCGCACCGCCCTCACGCTCACTGCCACCACCGCTGGAATCACCGCGGCCGCACTCCTGCTCGCCGGCTGCGCTACCGGCGCCACCGCTCCTGCGGGCGACTCCGCAGCCGCTGCCGATGGATTCCCGGTCACGATCGAGCACGCGTATGGCGAGACGACGATCAGGGCGAAGCCCGAGCGCATCGCGACGGTGGCCTGGGCGAACCACGAGGTCCCGCTGGCCCTGGGCGTCGTCCCAGTCGGCATGAGCAAGGCCACCTGGGGCGACGATGACGGCGACGGGGTGCTCCCCTGGGTCGAGGACGCCCTGGACGAACTCGGTGCGGACACCCCGGTGCTCTTCGACGAGACCGACGGCATCGACTTCGAAGCCGTCGCCGACACCGACCCCGACGTCATTCTGGCCGCCTATTCCGGACTCACGCAGGAGGACTACGACACGCTCTCCAAGATCGCGCCGGTCGTCGCCTACCCCGAGGTGGCGTGGGGCACCTCGTACGAGGACATGATCCGCCTGGACTCGGCCGCGATCGGGCTCGCCGCCGAGGGAGACCAGCTCATCGAGGACCTGCACGCCGAGGTCGAGACGGCGCTGGCCGCCCACCCCGACCTCGCCACGTCGCACGTGCTGTTCTCCTTCCTCGACCCGGCCGACTTCAGCGAGGTGGGCTTCTACACGAGCCACGACACGCGTCCCGGATTCCTCACGAGCCTCGGGCTGCCGCTGCCGGCCGTGGTCGAGGAGGAGTCAGCCGGAACCGAGGCCTTCTACCTCGCGATCAGCGCCGAAGAGGCCGACCGCTTCGACGACGTCGATGTGTTCGTCACCTACGGCGATGCCGATGGAGCGATCGTCGACCAGCTGCAGGCCGACCCCCTGCTCTCGAAGATCCCGGCGATCGCCCAGGGACACGTGGCGATCCTCGAGAACGGCACCCCGCTCGCGGCCTCCGCGAACCCGTCGCCCCTCTCGATCGGGTGGGGCATCGACGAGTACTTCGCACTGCTCGCCGGCGCCCTCGGCGAGCAGGATTGACTCTCACCCTGACTCGCACGACGGCCAGCCCACCGGCCAGTTCGTCGTCGCCGAGCGCCGCCGCCATGCGGCGCTCGGCGGTGGTGCGGCTGGCCTGGCTGGCCGGCGCCCTGCTCGTGCTGCTCCTCCTGTGCGGCGCCTCGGTCGCCCTCGGCGTGCGGGTCGTCAGCCTTGACGAGGTCGTCTCCGCACTCAGCGGCGACATGAGCGGGATCGCCCAGGCGGCCGTCGTCGCCCGGATTCCGCGCACGGTCCTGGCTGTCCTCGTCGGAGCCGCGCTGGCCATCGCCGGCACCTCGATGCAGGCGGTCACCCGCAACCCGCTCGCCGACCCCGGGATCCTCGGTGTGTCCGGCGGCGCGGCGCTGGCGGTCGTGATCGGCATCGCGTTCTTCGCGCTCGCTGACCCTTACGCGATCATGGCTCTGGCCATCGGGGGCGCAGCGGTGGCAGCGGTCTTCGTCTACATCGTCGGCTCCCTCGGCCGTGGCGGTGCCACCCCCCTGAAACTCGCCCTCGCGGGGGCGGCGACCACGGCGGCGTTCACGTCGCTGGTGAGCGCGATCCTGCTCCCCCGCGTCGACGTCATGGAGACGTTCCGGTTCTGGCAGATCGGCGGAGTCGGTGGCGCGACCTGGGATCGCATCGGCACTGTGCTGCCGGTCCTCGCTGTCGGCGCGCTCGCCTCCGTGGTCACGGCGCGCGGCATGAACTCCCTCGCCCTCGGCGACGATCTCGCGGCGGGCCTCGGCGAGCACGTCGCCCGCACCCGGCTGATCGCCTCCGCAGGAGCGATCATCCTCTGCGGCGCGGCGACGGCGGTCGCCGGCCCGATCGCGTTCGTCGGACTCGTGATCCCGCACCTGTGCCGGCTCCTGGTCGGCACCGACCACCGCTGGCTGATCCCGTTCGCGGCCGTGACCGGCGCGGCGCTGCTGGTCGCATCCGACGTCGTGGGCCGCGTCGTGGCTCGCCCCGAGGAGATCGAGGTGGGCATCATCACCGCTCTGATCGGCGCACCCTTCTTCATCTGGATCGTCCGCCATCAGAAGGTGCGCGAGCTGTGACCGCCATCCTGGACGCCACGGCGATCATGACCGGCCGTCGCCGCCGGCTGCGGCGCCGCGCGCGCACCCTGTGGGTCCTCGCCGCGGTGATCGCGGTCCTCGTCGCGGTGACGCTCATGGTCGGCAAAACGTTCTACGGCCCCGTCGAGGTGCTCCAGGTGATCCTCGGCCAGCAGGTTCCGGGCGCCTCCTTCTCGGTCGGCGAGCTGCGGCTCCCCCGCGCGATTCTCGGGCTGTGCGCCGGCTTCGCCTTCGGCATCGCCGGGGTCACCTTCCAGACCATGCTGCGCAACCCGCTCGCCTCTCCCGACATCATCGGGATCAGCTCGGGCGCCAGCGCCGCGGCGGTCTTCGGCATCGTCGTGCTCTCACTGGATGCGGCATCCGTTTCGGTCCTAGCCCTCGCCGGCGCCCTCGTGACCACCGCGGCGATCGCCCTGCTCTCGCACCGCGGCGGCTTCGTCGGCGCCCGGCTGATCCTGATCGGCATCGGTGTCGCGGCGATGCTCGACAGCGTGGTGACCTATGTGCTCTCCAAGGCGGCGGCGTGGGATCTGCAGAGCGCGCTGCAGTGGCTCGCCGGCAGCCTCAACGGGGCCACGTGGGAGGTCGTGCTTCCGCTCGCGGCCGCGTGCGCCGTGTTCGTGCCGCTGCTGCTCTCGCGGGGGCGAGCGCTCGACATGCTGCGGCTCGGCGACGATGCGGCCGCGGCCCTCGGCGTGCGCCTCGGACGCACTCGCCTGCTGCTCGTCATCGCGGCGGTCGCCCTGCTCGCGTTCGCCACGGCGGCGACCGGTCCGATCGCCTTCGTCGCGTTCATGGCCGGGCCGATCGCCGCCCGCGTGATCGGCCCCGGCGGCTCGCTGCTGCTGCCGGCGGGCCTGATCGGCGCGGTGCTCGTCCTCGCCGCAGACCTCGTCGGGCAGTTCGCCTTCGACCACCGGTACCCCGTCGGCGTCATCACCGGAGTGCTCGGCGCGCCCTTCCTCGTCTATCTCCTCATCAGGACCAACCGCTCCGGAGGCTCGCTGTGACCGCACCGCACACCCTGTCCGCAGAGGCGCTGACGCTCGCGTACGGCGATCGCACGATCGTCGAGGGGATGCAGCTGGAGATCCCCGCCGGGCGCATCACCGCGATCATCGGAGCGAACGGATGCGGCAAGTCGACGCTGCTGCGCGCGCTCGCCCGTCTGATCGCGCCGCGCGCGGGTCAGGTGGTGCTCGACGGCACCGCGCTGCACCGCCGTCCCGCGAAGGAGATCGCCCGCACGCTCGGACTGCTGCCGCAGAGTCCCGTCGCGCCGGAGGGCATCACGGTCGCCGATCTGGTCGGACGGGGTCGGCATCCGCACCAGAAGCTCCTGGCCCGCTGGAGTGCGCGCGACTACGAGGTCGTCGCGCAGTCGCTCGCGGCGACCGGGACGAGCGACCTCGCCGAGCGCTGCGTCGACGAACTGTCCGGCGGCCAGCGCCAGCGCGTGTGGATCGCGATGGCGCTCGCGCAGGAGACCGACATCCTGCTCCTGGACGAGCCGACGACGTTCCTCGACGTTGCCCATCAGGTCGAGGTGCTCGACCTGCTCACCGACCTCAACCGCGACCGCGGCACCACGATCGTGATGGTGCTGCACGACATGAACCTCGCGGCGCGCTACGCCGACCATGTGTTCGCGCTGCGAGACGGGCGACTGGTGGCCGATGGGCCGCCGCACGAGGTCATGACCAGCGCGCTCATCCGCGACGTCTTCGACCTCGACGCGCTCGTGGTCACCGACCCGGTCTCCGGCGCCCCCATCGTCCTCCCCCGCGGCCGGCACCACAGAGCACCGGACCCGGCCCGCTCTCCCGAACTCACCCTGACAGGATCCGACGATGCCCGCACCCGCTAGCACCCGCTTCTTCCACGCGCGTGTGACCGCGATCACCGAGCTCACGCCCAGCTTCCGCCGTTTCACCTTCGGCGGTGTCGAGCTCGCCGAGTACGGCGACCCGGGCTTCGATCAGCGCATCAAGATCGTCTTCCCCACCCCGTCGATCGGTCTGGACGCCATGCCCGGCGGAGACGACTGGTACACCAAATGGCGGGAGCTCGACGAGAGCGCCCGACCCCCGTTCCGCACCTATACGACCCGGCGCGTCCGCAACCACGCCTGCGAGGTCGACGTCGACATGGTGGCGCACGACGTGCTGGGACCGGCCTCAGCCTGGATCGCCGGCGCCGCGGTCGGCGATGAGGTTCTGCTCCTCGCCCCCACGACCGCGCACGAGGGGGTCAGCTACRGCATCGACTTCGTGCCGCCCGCCCAGACCGATGCGCTTCTCCTCGCCGGGGATGAGACCGCCGCGCCCGCCATCGCGGTCATCCTCGAGCAGCTCCCCGCCGAAGCGCGCGGCACGGTCGTCCTCGAGGTTCCGCACGAGGACGACGCCTCGTACCTTCCACGGCACCCCGGGTTCGAGTACCGCGTCAACGCTCGGGGCGACGGCCCGCGCCACCGCCACCTCGTCGCGCACGTCACGGAGGCCGCCGCACGGCTGGCACCGGCCGGGCGAGGCTCGGAGGTCACCGAAATCGACATCGACACCGACATCCTGTGGGAGGTGCCGCGCACCGCGAAGGGCGGCGCCGCACTGAAGAGCGCCCCGGTCTACTCGTGGCTGGCCGGCGAGGCCGGCGCGATCACGTCGCTGCGCCGGCACCTCGTCGCCGAACGGGGAGTCGATCGACGGGCGATCGCGTTCATGGGCTACTGGCGGCTCGGCCGAGCGGAGAACTGACCGGGCGCGGTCATGCCTCCGGTCGCGCCGCCTCGTGCGCGCGACTCTCGTGCGCATGGCCGAGCCGCAGCCCGGGCACCAGGGCGACGAGCGCCAGCACGGTGGCGATGAGGAACACGGCCGGGAACCCGGCATCCGTCCCGACCAGCGCGGTGAACACGAGTCCCATCACCGCGATCGACGTCGCGGCGCCGATCGAATCCGCGATCGACAGCGCCGACGAGTTGAAGCCCTGGTCCTGCGGGGTGGAGTAGGCGAGGGTGAGCACCGTCAGGCGCGGGTACATGAGGCCCATCCCGCCGCCGGCGAGCGCCCACCCCGAGATCACCACTGCCGCGGGGAGGTGCAGCGCGGCCGTTCCCGCGGCGATGACCATGGCGGCGGTCAGAAGCCCCGTGCCGATGAGGGTGATCCTGGTGTTTCCGAGACGGTCGCCGAAACGGCCCTGGACGTCCGCCGCCGCCGCCCACGCGAGCGCGGCCGCGGTCAGCCCGAGGCCCGCCCACGTCGGCGAGAAGCCGTAGTCGTCGATCAGCAGGTACGGCACGTAGATCTCGGCACCGAAGAGGGCACCGGCGATCAGCCCGCGCATCAGGATCACGCTGGGGAGGCCCCGGACTGCGCGCAGAGTGCCGCGCGGCAGCAGCGGGCGGGATGCCACGCCGATGACGAGAGCGGATGCCGCGACCACGAGCCATGCCCACGCGCCGAGCGCGCCGGCCAGGCTGAGGGCGAGCGCTCCGGCGGCGACGGCGACCGCGCAGGCCAGGCGCGGACCGATCCGGGCGGTGGACGGCGTGTCGGTGTGCATGGGCGTCCCACGGAGCCGGAGCGCGACCACCGCGTACGCGACGGTCGTGAGCGCGGCGATGCCGAAGAACACCCAGCGCCAGTGCAGGTACTCCGTGACGACCCCGGCGAGGAAGGGACCGATCAGCGACGGCACGACCCACGCCGCGGAGAACGCGGCGAACACGCGTCCGTGCAGCGCGGGCGGGTAGACCCGGGCCACCACGACGTAGAGGGCGACCGTCTGGCCGCCAGTGCCGAGGCCCTGCACGAGCCGCCCGACGACCAGCACCTCCATGCTCGAGGCGGCGCCGGCGAGCACGAGTCCGGCCACGAACAGCGCGACGGCGGCGGTGAGCGGCAGCAGCGGTCCGGAGCGATCGCTCCACGCCCCCACCGCCACCATGCCGATGACGCTCGTCGCGAGCGGCCCGGCGAACGCGACAGCGTACAGCGCAGCGCCGTCCAGATCCGCGCTGACGATCGGCATCACCGTCGTCACCGCGAGGGACTGCATCCCGGCGAGGAAGATGATCGCGACCGCGCCGACCGTGACCCAGACGAACGGAGCACGCCAGACGCTGGGAGCGCGTTCGGCAGTGCCGGTCATGGCGCGACGAGCGCGCCGATGCGTTCCACGGCCTCGCGCAGCAGCTCGGGCGAGCAGCCGAAGTTGATCCGGACGTGGCCTTTGCCCTGGGGCCCGAAGAGCGGGCCGAGGTGCAGTGCCACCCGTGCGTCGCGCAGCACCTTCAGTGCGGGGTTCTGACCCCAGTCCAGTGCGGTGAGGTCGACCCACGCCAGGAATCCGGCATCCGGAATCCGGTACTGCGCGCCCGGCACGTGCTCGGCGAGCAGGTCGGCGAGCAGGCGACGGTTGCCGTCGAGGGTCACGAGCAGGCTGTCGAGCCACGCGTCGCTCTCCGGGGAGAATGCCGCGACCGCGGCCATCGCGCCGAACAGGCTGGTGCGCCACTCCACCTCGTCGGGCATCGATCGGACGATCTGCGCCGTCTCCTCGGCCGCCGTGATCATGAGTGCGCATTTGAGGCCCGCGAGGTTGAATGCTTTGCTCGCACTGGCGATGGCGTAGCCCACCTGCGCAGCTGTGGGCGAGGCATCCAGGAACGGAGTGAACACGACGCCGGTGTGGGCGAGCGGTGCGTGGATCTCGTCGCTGATCACCGCAGCGTCGAAGCCCGCCGCGAGGTCGGCGAGTGCGGCGAGGGTCTCGCGGCTGTGCACGGTGCCGGTGGGGTTGTGCGGGTTGCACAGCAGTACGGCCCGTGCGCCGCCGGCCAGCGCCGCCTCGATGCCGGGGAGGTCGAGTTCCCACCCCGCGCCCGTGTCGACGAGCGGAACGTCTTCGACGATCGCGCCGGCCTCCTCGACGCACGTGAAGAACGGCGGGTACACCGGCGTGGTGATCACGACGCGGTCGCCGGGCTTCGTGACGTGGCGGAGGATCTCGACGACGCCCATCATGACGTYGCACGTGGTGCGGATGCGCGCAGGGTCGACTGTCCAGCCGAAGCGCCGCTGGGCGAACTCGACGTAAGCGTGCGCGACGCCCGGGTCGGGGGGCGTGTAGCCGGTGTCGCCGAGTTCGACCGCGCGGGTGAGCGTGCGGCCGATGGCGGGCGCGAGCGGGAAGTCCGTCTCGGCGACGAACATCGGGATGACGTCCGCCGGGTACTTGCGCCACTTCGTGCTGGAACGCAGACGCAGCTGGTCGAGAGGGATTGCTTCGAGGGGGGTGACGCTCACCCTTCGAGCCTACCGACGCCCCCCGATCCGCGATGCCGCCGGGTGTCGTCCTGTGACGTCGCCTGCTGCGACAGCGAGGTAAGACGGATCAGATGGCGAAGCCGAGCGCGCGCATCATGTCGCGCCCGTCGTCGGTGATCCGCTCCGGACCCCACGGCGGCATCCACACCCAGTTGATGCGGAACCGCTCCACGACCTCGTCGAGCGCCTGTGCCGTCTGCTCCTCGAGCACGTCGGTGAGGGGGCACCCCGCCGATGTGAGGGTCATGTGGATCACCAGCGCGTCGTTCTCGTCATCCCAGGCGAGGTCGTAGATCAGGCCCAGATCGACGACATTGATCCCCAGTTCGGGGTCCATGACGTCCTTGAGCGCCTCGGTGACCTCGTCGAACTTCTCGGGTGTGAGCGTCGCGGTCATGGTGCCGATCCTACGCCTCGGTCGGGGCCGCGGCTTCGGAAGCGGCCTCTCCGGCGCCCTCGAGAACCGGCTCGAGATAGCGGTCGTAGCCCTCGTTCTCGAGACGCTCGGCGAGCTCCGGCCCACCCTCCTCGGCGATCCGCCCTGCAACCATCACGTGGACGAAGTCGGGGTGGATGTAGCGCAGGATGCGGGTGTAGTGGGTGATGAGCAGCACGCCGAGGTTCGTCTCGCCCTTGGCCCGGTTCACGCCCTCCGAAACGATCTTGAGCGCGTCGACGTCGAGGCCGGAGTCGGTCTCGTCGAGCACGGCGATCTTCGGCTTGAGCAGTTCGAGCTGCAGGATCTCGTGGCGCTTCTTCTCGCCGCCGGAGAAGCCCTCATTGACGTTGCGCTGCGCGAACTTGGGGTCCATCCGGAGGTGCTTCATGGCCTCCTTGACCTCCTTCGTCCACGTGCGGAGCGCGGGAGCCTCGCCGTCGACGGCGGTCTTGGCCGTGCGGAGGAAGTTCGTGACGGTGACGCCCGGGATCTCAACGGGGTACTGCATCGCGAGGAACAGACCGGCCCGCGCGCGCTCGTCGACGGTCATCGCCAGCACGTCTTCGCCGTCGAGCGTGATCGATCCGCTCGTGACGGTGTACTTGGGGTGCCCGGCGATCGTGTACGCGAGCGTGGACTTGCCGGAGCCGTTCGGCCCCATGATCGCGTGCGTCTGGCCGGTGCTGACCGTCAGCGTCACGCCGTTGAGGATGGGGGTCGTGCCCTCATCGGTCTCGACGGTGACGTGGAGGTCGCGGATCTCGAGGACAGGCATTCAGACTTCCTTCTTCAGTGCGGGGTCGATGAGCACGTCGTCGCCGTCGATCTGGACGACGTAGACCGGGACGGGCTCATACGCGGGGAGGTTCAGCGGCTTGCCGGTGACGAGCGAGAAGGCCGAGCCGTGGGCCCAGCACTCCAGCGCGTCGCCGTCGACGAAGCCTTCGGCGAGCGAGATGTCGCCGTGCGTGCAGGTGTCGCCGATGGCGTGGACTTCGCCGTTCGAGTCGAGGACGACGGCCATCGGCACGCCGTCCACCTCGAAGCGCACGGCGGCATCCTGTTCCAGGTCGCTGAGTGCGCAGACGCGGGTCGCGGTCATTCGGCGGCCTCCTCGGACAGCTCGTTCTCGATGGCTTCGGCCAGTTCCGCCTCGAGCGAGGGGATGCCGATCTTCTGGACGATCTCGCTGAGGAACCCGATCACCACGAGGCGCCGGGCTTCCTTCTCGGCGATCCCTCGGGCCTGCAGGTAGAACAGCTGCTCGTCGTCGAAGCGGCCCGTGGCGCTGGCGTGGCCGGCCCCGCGGATGTCGCCGGTCTCGATCTCGAGGTTCGGGATCGACTCCGCGCGCGCGCCGTCGGTCAGCACGAGGTTGCGGTTCGCCTCGTACGAGTCGGTGCCGACGGCATCCGGTCCGATGAGGACATCGCCGATCCAGACGCTCCGCGCGCCCGCGCCCTGCAGTGCGCCCTTGTAGAGGACGTCGCCCTTCGTGTCGGCACCCTTGTGGTGCAGATAGACCTGGCTCTCCAGGTGCTGGCCCGCGTCGGAGTAGCTGAGCCCGAAGAGCTCTGCATGCGATCCGGTGCCGGCGAGCTCGACGCTCGGGTTGACGCGTGCGAGGGAGCCGCCGAAGCTGACGACGATGTGGCGGAGGGTGGCGTCGCGATCAACGCGAGCCTGGTGGGATGCCGCGTGCACGGCCGTGTCCGACCAGCGCTGCACGGTGACGACTTCGAGCGTGGCGCCGTCGCGGACGAGGATCTCGACGTTCTGCGCGTAGTGCGCGTCGCCGGTGTGCCGAAGCAGGACCGTGCCGTGCGCATTCGCGGCGGCCTCGATCACGAGGTGCCCTCGGGTGAGGCCCCCGTTCCCGTGGATGTCGACGACGATCGGCTCGGCCAGTTCGGCTCCAGCCGGAATCTTCAGGTGGAGCGCTTCCGCGCTGTGCTTCCATGCGAGCGCAGCGGTGAGATCCTCGGGCTGGAAGACGTCGCCGCGCGGCGCCTCGCCGATGGCCAGCGCTCCCTGGACGACCCCGTCGGGAGCGGTCACCGTGACGGTGACGGCATCCGCATCGCCCGCCTCATCGGCGAACAGCGGCCGGATCCGGTCGATCGGGGTGTGCTTCCAGTTGACCTCGAAGCCCGCCGGAACGCCGAAGCCGGCGGGGTCGTAGGACCACGGCCGCTCGGAGCGGGTCTGAACCGGATGAACGGCCCAAGCCCCGTCGGTGTGCGCTGTGGAACCCGGCACCGTGACGGGTGCCTGTGTCGTGGTCGTCATCTAGCCGACCGATCCTTCCATGCCCATTTCGATGAGCTTGTTCAGCTCCAGGGCGTACTCCATGGGCAGTTCGCGTGCGATGGGCTCGATGAAGCCGCGGACGATCATCGCCATCGCCTCGTCCTCGGGCATGCCGCGGGACTGCAGGTAGAACAGCTGCTCGGCGCTGACCTTCGAGACGGTCGCCTCGTGTCCGAGCTGCACGTCGTCGACGCGGATGTCGATCGCGGGATACGTGTCCGATCGCGAGATCGTGTCGATGAGAAGGGCGTCGCAGCGCACGGTGTTGGCCGAGTGGTGCGCGTTCGCGTCGACCCGGACCTCTCCGCGGTAGCCGGCCCGGCCGCCGCCGCGCGCGATCGACTTCGAGACGATCGAGGACTGCGTGTAGGGCGCCATGTGGATCATCTTCGCGCCGGCATCCTGGTGCTGACCGGGACCGGCGAAGGCGACCGAGAGKGTCTCGCCCTTCGCGTGCTCGCCGACCAGATAGATGGACGGGTACTTCATCGTGACCTTGGAGCCGATGTTGCCGTCGATCCACTCCATCGTCGCGCCCTCGTGCGCGATCGCGCGCTTGGTGACGAGGTTGTAGACGTTGTTCGACCAGTTCTGAATCGTCGTGTAGCGCACGCGGGCGTTCTTCTTGACGATGATCTCGACGACCGCGGAGTGCAGCGAGTCGCTCTTGTAGATCGGGGCGGTGCAGCCTTCGATGTAGTGGATGTAGGAGCCTTCGTCGGCGATGATGAGGGTCCGCTCGAACTGGCCCATGTTCTCCGTGTTGATGCGGAAGTAGGCCTGCAGCGGGATCTCGACGTGGACGCCCGGCGGCACGTACACGAACGAGCCGCCCGACCAGACTGCCGTGTTCAGCGCGGCGAACTTGTTGTCGCCGGCCGGGATCACGGTGCCGAAGTACTCGTCGAAGAACTCGGGGTGGTCGCGCAGCGCCGTGTCGGTGTCCTTGAAGATGACGCCCTGGGCCTCGAGGTCCTCGCGGATCTGGTGGTAGACCACCTCGGACTCGTACTGCGCGGCGACGCCGGCGACGAGGCGCTGACGCTCAGCCTCGGGGATCCCCAGGCGCTCGTACGTGTTGCGGATCTCCTCGGGGAGGTCCTCCCACGTCTGCGCCTGCTTCTCGGTCGAGCGCACGAAGTACTTGATGTTGTCGAAGTCGATCTCGCTGAGGTCGGCGCCCCAGGTCGGCATCGGCTTGCGGCCGAACAGCTGCAGACCCTTGAGCCGGTTCTTGAGCATCCACTCCGGTTCGTCCTTGAGCGCGGAGATGTCGCGGACGACCTTCTCGCTCAGGCCTCGGCGGGCGCTGGCGCCGGCCGCATCGCCATCGTGCCAACCGAACTCGTATTGTCCGAGGCTCGCGAGCTCTGGGCGGTCGATCAGCACATCCGACATCGTCACACTCTCCTCTGGGCCCCGGCGGTGTCATCCGCTCCGGCATCCCGGATCTTCCGTGGGAGTTCGGGAAGGGGGATGCCGCTGATGGGCCCTCTCAATTGGCGCTGGTCCTCGCGCCTAAACTGTCAGTGATCCCAGGCGCCGTCGGCGCCGGTATCCAACCCCTCGATTCTACAGGTTCGACGCCGTCCGCGGCGCGGCGACCGCCGCACGCCCACGGTTCCCAGGAGGCGACACCCGATGTCCGCGCAATCCCCCGTCCAGACCCGCCCCGGCCCGCTCGGCCGATTCTGGGGATGGCTACCCGACCGGGTGGACCGTCGCG